>NZ_QGHD01000004.1:95207-147785 GCF_003148885.1 Hallerella porci
AAGCTATCGTAACAAACGCTATATTCTGCATTATATTTCAAATTTTCCGCCATCCAAATTTGATCGCCTATCGTCGTATATTTGTAAACTTGTCCGTCGCGGTCATCGATAAATGTGCCTCGCCCACTTTCCGGGCAAACATCTCCTGCAGAAAATCCAGAGCTTGAATCCGAACAGGCAAAGAACAAAACAGAAATAAAACTAAATGCAAGAATTTCAAAAAACTTTTTCATCATCACTCCTTGATGCAGCGAATAGACATTTTGTTAGATCCATTATGAACCAAAGAAAATGTTCGTCCAGATAAAATGCCTGCTTTTATTGATACTGTTGAATCGGAATAAATATTTGGAGTTGAACTACAAAAAAATGCACTTTCCCCAACCCCTTGAATTTTAAAATGTTTATTCGAAAAACCGGCTGGCAGAACACTAAAACCACACGAATCTCCAGCATAATACATCGAATACTCCCAAAATAAATTTGATCGTAATCTTAATCCATATTCAGATTCAAATTTTCCATCAACCAACCTAGTATTTTCTCCGCCAATCGTATTCATCAGTGTCAGCCAATCTTCTTCAGAAGGCACACGCCACCCCGCTGGACAAACAGTTGCCACTAAATTTGAATCAAGATTGCCAAAATCTTCTTCATTTTCAATTAGCGCATACAACCTTCCAAAAATTTCGCAATAATTTTCGACATTATCAGCGCAATAACTATGCGGCGAATCGTAATTCAAATTTTCTGCCATCCAAATTTGATTGCCAATCGTCGTATATTTGTAAACTTGCCCGTCACGCTCATCGATAAATGTGCCGCGTAAATTTTCCGGGCAAATGCTCGCCGCATCAAAATCGCTAGCACTACTGCTATTTTCGGAGCATGCGATCGCACAAAGGCAAATCGCCAACAGTCCAAACCTCAAAATAAATTGCATAAAGTTTCCTTAGTGAAAAAGTTCCCAGGTTAAAATTTCTGTTCCTTTGCGTAAGACCAAATACGATCCCGGAAATTCCCGATTATTTACAGAAACAGAATGTTCTCCCGCATTCCAAAATCCGTAATACAAAGTTTCGAGAGGAATTCCTACTGCGTTGACTAATTCTAACGTATAAGTCGCGGGTTCTGCAATTTTGACAATCACCTCTTTACCCATACGGTGCAACAAATCTGCTTTTTTATTTTCCGATGATTTCGGCGCAGAGAATTGCGGCTGCGGAGCAAAACCAAATAAAATATTTCCTTGCAAATCTAAAGCCACAATTGAATCGGCAACGTTCCAATCTTGCGTCAACGCAGCGTGAGAAGGATCATTATTCGCATTCCAATTTCCTTGCCAATTTTCATAATGCAAAGCAAATTGAACGCCATTTCCAAAATCCGATTTTTCTTTCGGATTTAAAATTTCATTTTCATAGATAAAGGAAACATAATACAAATCACCGCCAGCATACACAACACTTTGTTTTGCAAAAGGATTATTATAAACATCAATAATCGCATTCAATGTATCGCGATAATAATAGCGAGTTTCAAAACCTTGAATTGCTGCAGACCCAATATTTTCAACAAGCATCGTGATATTGCTAGATTGATTTAAATCATTTGATACATCTTTTGCAAGAACTCGAACCGATTTCTTTGATTCTTTGGCAACGCCATCTTCATCAAAACAGGCGAATTCATTTAAAGCATGTCCCATTTCATCTAGCAACAAAACTCCAGTTGCATCGCCATTTTCATTTTTCAATGAACTTGGATCATCATCAGTATTCCATGGGAAATAATAATCGTTTCGATGCAATCCCATTTTAGGTCCTTCGCCAAAATACGGAGAACCATAAGCGGGAATATTTTCATTGAATGTCAATTCCGCATAATAAACACTGCCCGCATCAGAAGAAATCGTCATCGGTAAATTCGGATAAAAACTTACCGCTTGCACATCTTCGCCTTCTCCGCGATAATAATAGCGCAACCGCGTCCCTGCAAAAATTTCATTCGTCAAATTTTTGATTTTTACTTTTGGGCGCGCCCAAGTTTTATCTTCAGGATTTTCAAAATCCATCTCGACTTGAACTTTCGGCGTTTCTGTTTTCCAATCGCCAGCGCCATAATCCACATTTTCAGGAGAAATTTCTTTTTCGGAATTGACTAATGCAATGCCTGCAATGCTTAAATTTCCCAACGGACGAATTTCAATTTGCGTTTCTGTATTCGAAAGTCCAAGCGTTAGACCTTCGACTTTTTGGCTTTCAAAAAGTCCAGTTGAATGCATTGTATAAGTTCCTCGAATACCACCATTGACGAAAATTTCAACCTTTGATTCCTCGCCGACGAAATTTCGCAAAAGTAAATATAAGTTATAATTCCCTGTTTTAGGATAAACATTCCATGTAAAAAATCCTAAACCTGACGAATTTTTCTGCCGCACAAATCGCCGTCCCGGCGCAGCGCACGATTGATCAATCGTCAAATCGTTCAATTTTAAATCCGCAGCACGCGCTGTATAAATTTCATCGCGCTCTAAATTCAAAATGCCTTCATACAAATTCCGAATTTGCTCCGCATTCAACGCTGCCGTGTAAAAGCGCAAATCTTTGATTTGACCGACCGCAGCAATTTTCGGCGAACGATTTCCCAAAATAAATTTTCCATTTCCGCTATAAATAAATTCTTTGGCAAAGGATAAACTTTGTACAAATTCACCATTTTTATAGAGCGAAACTTTTTTCCGATTCATCACAAACACAAAATGTTCAAACGCTTTCGGATTTCGGGCAGCATTAAAATATTTTCGTTCGCTGCCGTTTTCTACAAAATATTTTTTCTCGGGATTCAGTCCAATTCCAAAGGCATTTTCACCATTCTTTCCAACAATCGAATATTCTTGTTTTTTAGAATTGTAACCCGCCTTAAAATTCATTTCAAGAGAAAATTCATGAATCGAATCGGCGCGAGAAATTTTCGCAGTCATCGTTTCATCCGTCGGCGCATACAGATAAAGGCTCGAGCCAAAAAGCCAACGCTTAGAAATTTTTGACAAATCAAAATTTTTTCCCGATTCTAAAATTTCAAAACCGGTTTCTCCCGCGCCTTCGGAAAGCGGCCACCAATACGCAAGCGACATCGGATACGGATAAAGTTTCGGCGTTTCAATTTCTGTTTTCACAAAATTATGGCCGTAATCTTCGGCAAGAATTTTGATGACCGCTTTGCAGCCGATGCATTTATTTAACGATTTTCTATCGAGAACGAAATCTTCGGCTAAAATTTTTTCATCAGAAACAACACGACTTTCAATTAGATTTCCGGCGAAGTAAAAATTATAAGTGACTTTCGCAATGCCGCTTTCCTTTTCGTTTAGCGAAATATCTGTTTGAATTAAACGGTCGTTTCCGCTTTCTAAAACTTCGTATTCCACATTTTCAAATTGCGGCGCAATCGAATCAATTCGAATATACGGACCCATTTTTTGAATCGAAGAATTGTCTTCGCCGTAGAATAAAATTTGAGAGCGGTAAATTTCTGCGGACTCTGAAATATCGGAGTTACGCATTTTCCATGCAATTGGATTTGCAGAAACTTCTTGATGCTCCGCCACTAAATTGTTAGAAGCATAAAGTTGCAGCAAGTAATTACTTTTTCCGCGACAAGGATAAGGCAATTCAAGATAACCATTTGAAGTTCCCGCCCAAATGGTGTCCAAATTAAAATCATTGCAAACTAAATTTTCAACTTTTGCAGAATCGGAATTTTTCAATTTTACATTCTTGAACAAACTCGAATCCATCGCAAAGAAAGTGGAAAAAGTTTTCGTCTTCGCCACAATTTTTACAAATGCCCAATTTTCATTTTCACTGGAGGCATTTCCTTGTTCATCCAAGTAGCCCGCGATTTGCGTTTCTAGCGGAATGATTTTTTTCGTTTCAAAATTCGGTTTATAAATTTTTAAATTCTGCGGATTTTGCTTTTGTTTTTCCAGAGAAATTCTATCGATTTGAAATTCGACTTGCGGCCAATTCTTTTCATCGTCACCGAAATCATGCGACGGCAACACTTCTAAAATCGGGCCTGTTATTTCTAAATTTTCAAAAGCGTTAAAATTATAATCGCTAAGTCCAATCGTTCGAACAGTCACATCTGTCGGATTTTCCCAAGCATTTTTCGAAAAATGAATGGACAAATTGCGATACATCGAATGAACAATCGTATCGTTTTCATTCACCAATTTTCCAACATGCAAATCAAATTTTCTGAAATAAGTTTGATTACTTTTGGAGCCGTAAGTCAAGAAAAACGAAGTATTTCCTTGCAAACGATTCATTTCCAATTGATACAAAATCGGAAGCGAATCTTTCGGCTGCTTTTCTTGAACGCCTTTCGTTATCGGATACAGCGCACCATCTTTGCTATAATACAATTCCCAATTTTGATTTTCACCGGGCACGCGTCCGCGAATCGTTGCGATTTCTTCGATCCGAGAATTTAACGGAATTTGATTTTTTGAAATTTCAAAAACTTTTTTTATTGAATCATATTTGGATTTTAAATAGGGATGAATTGTACGCGAATCCGAGCGTAAAAACAAAGAATCATCGGAAACTTTTAATTGTTTAAACCATAAACTCGAATAAATTGAATCTTTCAAATTTTGTTTCGCTACATTTTCCAAAGGAACATTTTGCGCAAAACTTTTGTCTTTTATTTTTTTATCCAGCGAATAAATGTAACGCCAAACCACGCTAGAATCAACGCCGACATTGGTAATTTTCCAAGTGGAATTATCCGTTTCAATTTTCCAATCCGAAGAATCCGCTTTGACAAGTTTTAAATTTCCGGATGCATGAATCGCATCATTTGGAGAATGATCCAATTGGAAGGTGCGCAAATTTTGAAACGGAACTTGCCAAAGTTTTTCACGCGTTTGATAATGATTCGGTTTTAGCGTATACGAAAATGTTGAATCGGCAAAATTTTTCTGCGGTAAATTTTGCAAATTCCAAATTGCCGAAGAATTAGCGAGCGACGAATCCGTTACCGGATTTCGCATAAGTTGCACTTGACAAAAAACGCTAGTGCATAAATTCAACCAAAGCGAATCATTCCAATCATTCAAACCGAAATGTACGCGTGAAAGAAAATTCGGATAATAGCGCACTGTTGAAAATTTTTCTGTTTGCGGAAGAATAATAGAATCCAACGATTTCGTATACGGATACGGCACACGGAAACTAGAATCCTGCTGAATTGCCGAACTCGGATTTAAAATCGGCGCCACGTCGAAAAGAATATTCAGCGGAGAAATTCCCAAAGCAACAGAAGTTGAAACTTGCGAATCTTGAATATTAGAAATTACACTTCCATAAGCGTGGAAATTTGAATCGCGCACAGTTACCGCATACGAATTTTCCGTGTTGAAAAATTTCACATCAAAATTTGACTGAATATATTTTCCACTTAATTCATCGGCAAAGAGAAGCGGATTCGTTTCCGTCTTTCGCATTTTCAAACGAGCCGCTTCCACTGCGGTCAAATCTTCGCCCTTGGAATCGTACTTCCACGAAATGCCATCAAAGAAATTGGGAGAATTTTGGTCGGATTCAAAATAGCCTTCATTTCCAAAAAGCGTTTTATTCGTCGGATCAAATCGCACAAACCGATTTGCCAAATTATTGTAACCCCACTTCGGATTCCAATATTCCTGTTTTACTTGTAAATGGAGTTTGACTTTGATATCACCTGCAGCTTTATATTGATGGCAACTAAAATGTTTAGCCTTAAACGATGTTCCAAACTGTTTTTTCTTTAATGGAACTGCGCGTATTTCAAGCATATTATAATGCGGATTCTCTAATTTTAATGAATCTTCCTTTTCTTCTTTGGGCGTTTTAGATCCACAAATAGAAGTTTCTACTTGCTTATCATTAACAGAACAAACTTGTTTTGCTGAATAAATTGGAAAAAATACCGCCATCGAATCTTGATAATTAAAAAAGCCACGATCATGCCAATATACTACTTGCCCCCCAAAATTATTAAACCAATAGTAAAGTTTTTTATGTTCATCATAAATATTACTATTTAAAATATTTGTTAATTGATAATCATCACTCTCATTTTTCAATTCCTCGTTTGCATATCCCCAAAATATATCATTGTCTAATTTCTGTCTGAGTATTTTATAAACATCTCTCGGGAAAATTTTAACTTCCATCACAGAAGTATAAGGTTCTGATGATTCCTTATAGCCAACAATGTTTAAATCAGCATCTAAATTGATTTCAAAAATTCCACTTATGCTAGAATTTTCATTCAATGTTAATGTATCAATTTTAATTCGATAAGGATAACTTTTATTTTTTAAAAAACACATTCGATCACCATTATCATTCCCTCCTCGTAAATAAAAATCATACCCCTGCGATGCCAACAGCACAGCTACAGTCACCGGAAATTCGCTTCGATGCCGATGAATGCCTACGCTGTAGCGGTACTTTTTATAAACCGCAGGATATTGATAGCCATTTTTCAAATCCCACTTGTAATGAAAAGTTCTTTCTTTTTCAGCTAAAAATTTTGAAGTTACGTTGGTGCGTAATTCATAATCTAAATTTCCTTCGAAACGATTATCACCATTTTTATCGATGTAAGATTCATCGATAAATAATGCAGCCGGAAATTCCGAATTCACATCGCCTTCATCCCAATTTGCGCCCGGCGCTTCGACTAATCCGCCGGCAAATTTCACATTAAACGCATATTCTTTTTCATCTAAAATTTTTCCGTTAACATCCTTGGCAGTGATTTTCAAATAATGCATTCCCATTTCTGTTTCTGCAAAATGATTATCCGTTTCGCCGTTCCAAGTTAATTTATATGCACTTCGAGATGTTCCCGCCGCAAGATATTTATTTTGAAGAAGAGTTTTAATTTTTTCTTTTTTGGCATTTAAAATTTCTGCGTTAATAAAACTTGAACGTCCGACAATTCCAAATTCATAACCAAGTCTTGCAAGTTGCATTTGCAAACTCGTCGAATCCACAAAGCCAATGTACACGGTGCCCGTATCGTTCATATCGCTTACAATTTTTGTCGCTGCCGCATTCATGAGCCACGAAATTGTATCGCTAAATAAATTTCCGGGATTCGATTTGGAATAAGCTAAAATTTTCAAACGAGACTGATTTCCATTCGGGTAAAGTCCCGTTTGCGTGAGTCCATGAAACGGGATTTTAATTTGATATTCCGACGGATGAATATAAAGAACTCCGCCAAAAACTTTCAATTCTTCGGAAGAAAATTTTCCCGAATAAATTTTATCTTGCGCATTTTCAACACTTGATAAATCAATTACGAAAGATTCATTCGTTTGAATTTGAATAAACAAACTATCTTGCAAATTAAATTTTGAAATGCGATTATACGCAGGAATTTCTGTCGAGTTAATTTTTATCGCCGGCACATTTACGCTATCATTGATTTCGTTTGGCTTTGCATTCAAAAATTTCACATTTTGATTCAAATATTTAATCGATAAATTCGCATCCAATCGCCCATTCGACGCGGAATCAAAAATTCCTTGAGCGTTTCCTTTCCAAAGTAAATTCCACACATCATTTGAATCTTGCCAAACCGTCAAGCCTTCATTTTCAAAATTTGGTTTTGTGCAGAAAGGCGATACAAAAACAGGATTAAAATATTCACTCTTCGCGGGCACAAAAACAGAATCATTCAAGACTTCAAGTTTTGCGTTAAGCACCCAATTTGTCGTATCCAATTCATCTTTTTTGAATTCAAATTTTACGGTATCTAAGTCGCCGACAATTTGATTTTTCGGAATTGAATACGCAATTCGTGGAACTTGCAACTTCGGTAAATTTTCAGAATAAATCACCAAACTTTTTTCCGTTGAAACCCACTCACAAGAATCTTTGCAAGCTCGCGTCGAAAGCCTTAAAATATATTCGCCATCGTTGAAATTTTCTGCATTCCAAATCGCTAAATCTTGCTTTTTTACATCAACAGTTGACTTTAAATAATCAATTTTATTCTGCGTGAAAATGGAATCTTTTGCTGCGCGATATTCAATTTTAAATTCGGCAAAATTATCGTTTGCATGCAATTCGGGATTTGGTGCAATTCCCGAAATCAAAATTTTCCCCGAATAATAATTTTGAATCGAATCATTCGGATAAGTAATTTCGGGATAACGTTTCCCAATCGAAATGAGCGTATGATTTTTTTCAAAATTTCCTGCTTGGTCCAAGCATCCAAAATGAATGTTGTAAAGTCCGTTTTTCCAATTTGATTTTAAATTCTGTGGAACTTCCACCGTAAAATAATTTTCTTTTGCATTTGCTTTTTTCGCAAAAATCCATTGTGAAAATTTTTCATCCTTTTCACTTTGCATGTAACATTGCAAATCGGATTGATTGATTTCTAAATCACGGCTTTGATTGAGTTTTACAGTCAATAAATTCAATTGACTTGCGCTATCAAAGACAATATCATTGGCGAAAATACTTTCAATATCCGGTGATGTTCTATCAACTTTTAAATTTTCGAAAATTTGATTTTCAAAAATATTTCCGGCGTCATCGATAATTTGCACATTGACATTATACAAACCGTCTTCTAATCGATTCGCCATCGGTTCTTCAAAAGTAAAATCTAACGAATTATTTTTCAGCGTTGCGAAATTCAAATACGATTTTTTCTTTTGCTGCAATGCATCTTCAAAAATTAAATTCACTTGTAAATCAGCGGAATCCATAACAGTCAATTTTTTCTGAATCTGAAACGCAATTTTCAAAGTATCGTCATCGTTCAAAATATTTTCATTCCTCTTCAACGATGGCTTATTTTGCAAAAATTCATTTTTCGCAAATTTCAGTTTCAAAGAATTCTTTGCAATCGTCGGAATTTCATTATCAATAAGCACAAATGATTCAACCATTGTGCCGTTAATGCCTTCGATAAAATTTCCATTTTGATTGACGACGAAATTCCAAACGTCTTCAGAAAATCTTAAGCTGTCTAATTTCTTTCCGATTTCAAAATTCGGCTTTGTATAATCAAACGCTTGCGCTAAAATTTTTACTTTGCCCGAAAATTTATTTTTCATCGGAAATTTAAAGTCATAATACTCTTCTGCTTTGTGCGAAGTTTTTAAAAGCGTTACCGTATCTTGATTTGAAATCGCAAGCACGCGCAACGCCCGAATTGAACGATTCGAAAGAGTATCCAGCGATTTGACAAATCCAATCGGTTGCGTTTCACGACCATTCAACAAATTTTTCGTCAACTCCATTTTAAAATGTGGCGCCGTTTTATCCACAGTAATAAAACTCTTATAAGAATTTTTCTGCGGCTTTACATTTTCACTCAGCGTATTTTTCGTACAATAAATCCATTCGATGAAATATTCGCCTTCGGACAAATTCAGCGATTTTAAATTCGCACTCAATGCATAAATATTTTCATTTTTCTTTTCCACATTTAATTTGACGCTATCAATGAAAATCAAAGTTGAATCCAATCGCGAAATTTTTGCGTACGCAGAATTTGCAACTATCGGATAATCTAAATTATTCAGTGTCCCCGAAATTTCTTCTAAACTCGAAATGACATCAAACGATTTGGGAAATTTTTCTTCAAACAAAATATCCGTTACCTGAAAATAAAAACTCAATTTTTGACTTCCGACAAATCCCAATTTATTCATCATCGAAACATACAAAACATTCACGTCATCTTCTTCTAGCGCAGAAAGCGTCACCTTATCATTCTTTTTTAATTTTCGATTGACTTTATCTAAAACATCTTGATTCAAAGAAATTTTAAATTGTCCATTTTTTAGAATCGGGCTTGTGCTTAATGTATCCACCGCTTGATAATCATACGAAACGCCGTAATGCAAAATCCATTTTCCATTCGTCATGCGCTGAAATGCAATCTGAATTTTCGTGTTAAAATCTAAACGAATCCACCACAAACTATCCGTTTCTAAATCATCAATTTGAAAATGAAATTCTTGAATAAAATCCGTTACCGCAATCGCATCGACATTTGAAAATTTCACTCGCTTATAAATGCGAGAATTTTGCTTTTCAAATTCCACTTTTTGAATCGGAATTTTTCCATTTTCAATTTGTTTTTCGCTTGATTTTTTTTCAAAATTTTCTTTTGAAATTTTCAAATGAATCGCAGAAGAATCGAGATTTTGATTTTCCTTTTTTAAAAGAAGAGGAATGATGGAATCATTTTGAATTTCGCTCACGATTGAAATTTTCGGTTCATAAAACAAAAAATTTTCTAAGTCGCTATAATAAACGGTGATTTTATTTTTGCTATCAAAACTTGAAACTTCTACTTTATTTGAATCCTTAAAAGATTCGTTCACTGCCATGTACTTTGTATTTTTTAAAACCTCAGCTTTTTTAAGAACAGATTTTGTTCTGCTCGCATTTTCAGTGAGCATCGCGATGTTAACGCCAAATTCTGCAGCTTGACAAATCGCCTTATATTGTCTCCCCAAAAAATTTAGAGCATTGCAAGCTGCTTTTAATCCCACATCCACTTTTTTGCGAGTACTTTCCAATTTTCCAATATCCGAAATTAAATTTTGATATTCTTTTAAATTTTCATATTCTTTATATTTTTCCGCAATATCATTCAGCGGATAACCAAAGCGCGGTGCGTTTTGAAAGACCGCTACATTTTTTGCCATCGCGCTATAATTGGGAACATCGAACGAACCTTCGTCAAAAAAATTCACCGCATAATTCGATAAATTTTGCGCCGTTAAATTCATTCCACTTTTTAAATTTCCTGCGGCGTTTTTGATTTCGTCAAATTGATTCACATATTCTAAAATGCTCGAATACAATTCCGATTTAAATCCATCGGGAATAATTTTTTCGATGAACGATAAAATCTTCAAAATATTTTGCGGAATTTTTCCGCTATCAAATTCCAATTCTCGAATTGCATTTAATGCATCCACATATTGATTGAATTCGCCTAATTTCAACTCACTTAATTTATCTGAAATTTGATTTTTCAATTCATCGGCTATTTTTCCTTTTGCTAAAATTTCTTGCGCCGATTTTTTTGCATTCGAAATTAACTCACTTTCATTGGGCAAACCTTTAAAAATTTGCTGCAAAGAATCGGCCAAAATCGCTTCTAATTTTTCTTGCGGAATATGATTTTTACTTTGATCAAAATAATCCGCTAAAGTCCTACGGCCATTTCCAATTGTCGGCATTCCATACGAATAAATCAAATTGTAATTCGGCTGCAAAAATGAATTTTGAATTTCTCTCGAATTTAAAAGCTGTGTGCTGCCCAAATAATTTTCCACCGGAATATTTTTCGCTTTTGCATTTTCGATTAACGTCTTATATTTCAAATCGTTCAAATCCGCATCTTGTGCCAAGTACCACAAAGATTGATTCGATTCATTGAAATGGGAAAATACTTCTGGATTTTTCAAAAATTTTTCGGCAGAATCATCCAATTTTAACGCGGCATAATTCACCGCTTTCGATGCAAGCGTCAACATAAATTCTTGAAATAAGCTGCTTTTATCTAACAAATATCCCGTTAGCGCAACCGACATCAGCGACGCGACATCGCCTGCATTTTTCTTTTGCTTAATCGCATTCAAATTTTGATTGAACAACGCTTGATCTGCAAAACCCGTGCCTTCGTGCGGCGTGTTGAAAAATAAAACTTGAACAAATTCACCTTGATAATTTTTACTTTGAATGTATTCTCGAACAGCTAAACCGCTTGCGCCTTCAACAACTAAAATAAATTGCAGCGGAACCATTTCGGGATTTTGCGATTTTAATTTTTCAAAATTTGATTTTGAATTTTTCTTTTTCCAATTTTTCAGTTCTACATTTTCTGAATTTTCAAACCAATTTTTTTGCGCTAAATCTAAAATTGAATTTTCCGCTTTCGAAAATTCCTGTGCAAATTCAATCGGCGATATTTCTCTTAAATCATAACTTGTGCAATAAACGGAACCTTTTTCCCGCGCAATTTTTTCTTCTACATAATTTTTTAAGGAAGAATTCCAACAAGTTTTTGCGTTTGATGTTTCTGTGTTTAATAAAATGTAAATCGCAGAATTATTTGATGCCATCGCATTCGCCGTGCAAATAGACGCGCAGACGAAAACCAAGCTCCAAAAGAGCTTTCTTCCATAACCCAAACTGTTTTTCATTTTTAGTTCTCCAAATTCCTCAGTTGTTGATTGTGAATTTTTATTTGATAACAAAGTGAGCCGCGGCTAATTCCCAGCCGTGCTGCCGCCTTTGTTTTGTTGTTTCCGCATTGCAAAAGTGTTTCTTGAATACTTTTCCAAGCGGGAGTTTTTACGCTGCGATATAATGACGCAGACAATTCCTGCACATGAATATTTTGTAATGAACGAAAATCCCACGGTTCACTCGACAAAATATCGTCCAAAGTTTCGCCCAAATTTTGCAAAAGCTGAAATCGTTCTAATACATTTTTCAGTTGCCGCACATTTCCGGGCCACGGAAATTGACACAAACTTTTTAATTCACTTTCTGTTAAATTTCGCGAAGACAATTCCCGCCAAATTTCTACTGCGATTGTGCGCAATTCATCGATCCGTTCACGCAGCGGGAGCAATCGAATTGGGAACACATTTAATCGGAAGAATAAATCCTCGCGGAATTTCCCTGCACACACCGCTGCTTGTAAATTGCGATGCGTTGCACAAATCAATCGAAAGTCCACCGGAATACTTTGCTGCGAACCGACCGGCGTCACCGAGCGTTCTTGTAAAATGCGCAGTAAACGCGTTTGAATTTCGAGAGGAAGTTCACCGATTTCATCGAGAAAAAGTGTGCCGTGATCTGCCGCGCGGACAAATCCTTGCTGATTAGAAACCGCTCCTGTAAAAGCGCCTCGGCACGAGCCTTCAAAAAGACTTTCCACAAGTCCGGGGCTAATTGCGCCACAATTTACCGCGACAAATGCGCCTTGCGCACGATCGCTCATCGCATGCAATCGCCTCGCCATCACTTCCTTTCCTGTCCCCGATTCTCCACAAAGAAGAACCGGAATGGAAGACCGCGCTGCGATCTCTAAAAGTTTTTTGGAATCCGCCATTTTTCTCCTTTTTCAGGTTCATTTTCAAAAAACGCGTATCTATTACTATAGACGCTTTAATCAGTCAAAATGTTTCAATTGTTTTCTATTTTTTACAAAAAAACGTTTTTTTTACAAAAGGAACATCTCCATGGCAGATCGCATCGTTTGCAAATTCGGCGGAAGCTCTGTTGCAGAAGCCGGTCAGTTTCAAAAAGTAAAAGCAATTGTCGAAGCCGACAAGCGCCGCAAAGTCGTCGTCGTTTCCGCTCCGGGAAAACGTAACCCGAAAGAAACAAAGCTTACCGATCTTCTTTATACGACCTACGATCTCGCTTCCAAAAATTTGGATTTTTCTGTTCCTTGGAAAATGATTTGCGATCGCTACTTGGATATTGCAAAAGATTTGAATTTGGAAACGAAAATTGGCGATGACCTCGCTGTTCTCGAATCGAAATTGAAAAATGAATGCGATAAAATTACCATCGACTTTCTCGTTTCGCGCGGAGAATTTTTATGCGCCCGCTTGATGGCAGAATATCTCGGAGCAAAATTCGTCGATTCGTATGATCTCATCGCCTTTGACGAACGTTATCGCATTACGCCGAAAAGTTATGAAACCATCGCTGAAATTCTTTCCGATGAAGAGCAACTTTTCGTCGTTCCGGGATTTTATGGCGAAGGCCCGCACAAACAAGTGAAAACTTTCTCGCGCGGCGGTTCGGATATTTCGGGCGCCGTTTTGGCAAACGGCATCAATGCGATTACCTACGAAAACTGGACCGATGTTTCGGGCATGCTCATGACGGATCCGCGAATCGTAGAAAATCCAAAGCCGATCAGCTATGTGAGTTACCGCGAAATTCGCGAACTTTCGTATTCGGGAGCAAGCGTTCTCCACGATGAATCGATTGCACCGTGCCGCGCTAAAAATATTCCGATTAACATTCGCAACACAAATCGTCCCGAAGATGCGGGAACAATTATCGGGCCAACTCCCGAAAAAACAGATTTCCCGATTACAGGAATTGCGGGACGTAAAGGCTTCTCGATGATTTACATTGAGAAGAGCATGATGAATAAAGAAGTCGGCTTCGGTCGCCGCGTTCTCGCCATTCTCGAAGGCGAAGGACTTTCTTACGAACTCAGCCCGAGCGGCATTGACTCGATGTCTATCGTCGTCGATTCCAAAAGTTTAGATGCTGTAAAGGATGCTGTTCTCGAAGATATTCTTTTGCAAATGCATCCCGACCGCGTGAAAGTTTTCCCGGGAATCAGTCTCGTTGCAACAGTCGGCCACGGTATGACAAACCAGATTGGAATTGCTGCAAAGCTTTTCTCTGCACTTGCCGAAAAAGACATCAACATTCGCATTATCGATCAGGGTTCTTCGCAAATTAACATTCTCGTCGGCGTGGACGATGCGAATATGGAAAATGCAATTCGTGCAATTTACAGCGCATTCGTGAAGTAATTATGTTTGATCATTATTACACCGACGAAATGGATGCGGTGAACGCAAAATTTGAGGCGCAAAAAATTGCGTTTGCGCCTCTTTCGTTCCAAGCGGCAAAAGCGCTTCGGAATTTAGGCATTTTGGAACTTGTGAGCAAATCCCGCAAAAAAGGTATCACCGTCAAAGAAATTGCAGATAAATTAAATTTATCCGAATACGGCGTTTCTGTTTTGATGGAAATGGGACTTGGCATGTCGATTTTTAAACTCAAAGAATCGACAACGGAAGATCTCATTTACACGCTTTCGAAAGTGGGATTTTTCTTACTCGCAGACGATATGACGCGCGTCAATATGGATTTTTCAGAAGACGTTTGCTACCAAGGCGCAGACGATTTAGAAAAATCAATTCGCACAGGAAAGCCCGAAGGCTTAAAACATTTTGGTAATTGGACGACCGTTTACGAAGGACTTTCGCAAACGAGCGATCAGTTCAAAAAAAGTTGGTTTGGATTTGATCATTTTTATTCGGATTTAGCGTTTCCAGAAGCGCTTCCGATTGTATTTGAAAAACCGGTGAAACGCCTTTTTGATATCGGCGGCAATACGGCGAAATGGGCAATTCAATGTTGCAAATTTAAAAGCGATGTTCAAGTTTCGATTATTGATTTGCCAGGGCAAACTGCAGTCGCCAAAGAAAATGCAAAAAAGGCGGGATTTGAAAATCGCATCGACACGATTTCGTGCAATGTATTAGATTCTGAAACGAAATTTCCAGAAGGCGCAAATGCCGTTTGGATGAGTCAATTTTTAGATTGTTTTTCGCTTCATCAAATCACAAAAATTTTGACGAAAATTTATCCGGCGGTAAATTCTGAAACGGATATTTATGTGCTTGAACCGATTTGGGATAAGCAACGTTTTGAAGCGGCTTCGTATTCGCTGCAAGCGACTTCGCTTTATTTTACTTGCATCGCAAACGGCAATAGCAAAATGTATCGCTATAAAGAATTGAAAGATGCCGTGGAAGCCGGCGGATTTCATTTAGAAGAAGCGCATCACAATTTAGGAATCAACAGTTATTCGCTTTTGCGTTTTCGTAAAAAATGAATTTATACGTCAAAAAATTTTCGGCGTGGACATCGGAAGACTTGCCTAAACTTCCCTACGTTTCAATGCTTTTTAGAAGGCGCTTAAGCGCGATTACTAAAATGGTCGTTGAAACGGTGCACGCCGTTTCCGAAAATTTAGAACCGGTTCATGTGACGTTTGCTTCTGAATTTGGAGAAATTGTAAGACAGCATAAAATTTCTGAAGGCATTTTAGAAACAAGCGAAGTGATGCCTGCGCAATTTAGTTTATCTGTTTTTAATGCGCCCGTTTCGGCAGCATCCATTGTCGAAAAAAATATGCAAGGTTACAGCGCCATTTTTGGTGGCATTTATTCTTTTGAAAATGGTTTGAAAGAAGCGTGCGCGCCTTTAATTTCTGGTCGCGAAACAGAACGCATGTTTGTTTTTGCTGATGAACGCATTCCAGAAGATTATCAAAAAATTGCGCCTTATCCCAATCCGATTTGCGCACTTGCATTACGCATTTCGACTCAAAAAGAAAATTCCATTTGCGAATTAGATTTCTCTAAATTGCCCGAATTTTCAACCGCCGCAGAACAAGCTCTTTACTTTTTAAACCATCGATTGCCCAAGTGAATTTAACGCAAAGAATCATTTATATTTGGCGTTTAATTGCTAAAGTTTTTGTGTACGCCATTTACGGGATTTGCAGTTCCCTTTATATGATTTTATTCCCCGTTATTTTTACTTTGTCTGGATTTTCAAAAAAAAGATTTCGAAATATTGCGCGCACAATCAATTTTTATTTTTTCCAATTTTTTGTTTTCTTGATGAAATTGCTCGGCATTTTAACTGTCAATATCAAAAATAAAAATCGTTTAAAAGAAATTCACAGTTGCGTTGTTGTTGCAAATCATCCGTCTTTTTTAGATGTCTTAATTTTATTTTCGTTAATTCCCAAAGCAAATTGCATTGTAAAAGGAACTCTTTCCAAAACGCCTTTTGTAAATGCGATTGTGAATTTATTTTTTATCCCGAATACGCTTCCGTTTGAAACGCAATTACAAGATGCAAAAATCGGAATGGACGCTGGCGAAACTCTAATTATTTTCCCAGAAGGAACGCGCACAATTCCCAAAGAACCTTTGCATTTTAAAAAAGGCGCTGCACGATTTGCTTTATTTGCGGACAAAAATATTCAACCTATTTATATCGGCGGAAACGAAAAAATCGGCATTCGAAAGCACGATAAATTTTTCAGCTTTCATCCGACAAGTCGCTATCATTACAACCTTGAAATTTTAGACCCCATCACACTTGAAAAATTTAAAGCACACCCCGAACCTTCTGCAATTTCACTTTTAACAAATGAAATGCAAAAAATTCTAGAAGCGTGCCGCGAAAATGATTCAGAATTAAAATCCGATTTTTCAATTTAAATGCGCTTAAAAATAAGCGACGTATTGATTCCTCCGAACGCAAAATTATTGCTCATAAAATATTCAATATCCATTTCGCGCCCTGTGCCTGTGATGTAATCTAATTCACCACATTCGGGATCCACATTTTTAAGATTCAAATTCGGACTGAACCATTTTTTGTTCATCATCTGAATACTTTCCCAAGCTTCAATTGCGCCGCAAGCGCCCAGCGTGTGTCCCACATAACTTTTTAAACTGCTGATGGGAACTGCGCGCCCTTTAAAAGCGCCGTATGTCGCTTGCGTTTCTGCGATGTCGCCGAATTTGGTTGCTGTTCCGTGTCCATTGACATAACCGATAGCATCAGGCGAAATTCCTGCATTTTTAATAGCCAATTCCAAAGCGATTTGCATCGTTTCTTTTTTCGGCTGCGTCAAATGATTGCCATCGGTATTGGTTCCAAAGCCGACGACTTCTGCATAAATTTTTGCGCCGCGCGCTTTTGCGTGTTCATATTCTTCTAAAATTAAAGAGCCTGCGCCTTCACCGATTACAAGGCCATCGCGGTCTCGGTCATAAGAGGCGGGAGTAATTTCGGGAGTGTCATTTTTTACGCTCGTTGCAAATAAAATATCAAAGACCGCAGAACCTGTCGGATTCAATTCTTCGGCACCGCCTGCAATCATCACATCTTGCATTCCTTGCATGATATTTTCGTAGGCATAGCCAATCGATAAACTTCCGGCAGTGCACGCGGTATTCGTTGTAATCAAACGTCCCGTCAGTCCAAGCAAAACGCTAATGTTTACTGCGCACGTTTGTGGCATGCAGCGAATGTAACTCGTAGCCGTAATTTTTGTCGAATCATTAAACATAATCATCGACATAAATTCTTTAATGGCTTCGAAATTTCCCATCGATGAGCCATACGCTACGCCGATGCGTCCTGCTTTTAATTCGGGATCATTCAAATCGTATCCCGCACAAGTTAACGCACGTTCTGCTGAAGCTACAGCCATATGAGCAACGCGTCCCATTCCGCGCATTTTTTTACGAGGAAATTCGGGCAAGTCAAACAAAATCGGAGCAGCAAGGCGCGTGTTAATTTGTTTGTAACAATCCCATTCCGGCATGCACTTAACGCAATTTTTAAATTCATGCAAGCGATTAAAAATCACTTCATCGTCCATTCCCAAAGGGGAAATGCTCGATCCACCTGTTACAACAACGCGACGCATTAAGCTAATCCTCCGTTTACAGAAATGACTTGGCGAGTAATGTAAGCTGCACCATCTGAAAGCAAGAATAAAACGGTTGCAGCAACTTCTTCAGGTTTTCCGACACGTTTCATCGGAATCGAAGGTAAAATCATATCGAGTGGAGCATCCTTAATCATTTCCGTTTCGATTAAGCCTGGAGCGACACTGTTTACCGTAATATTTCTTGAAGCCAGTTCGACCGCAAGCGCTTTACTTGCAGCAATTAAGCCGCCTTTGCTTGCGCTATAATTGACTTGTCCGCGATTTCCAATAATGCCCGAAACCGAAGCAATCGTTATAATGCGCCCTTTGCGTTTTCTGCACATCGGCATCACAATCGGTTGCAACACATTGTAAAATCCGTTTAAATTCACATCGATGACTTTATCCCAATAATCTTCTGTCATCGCAGGGAATGCGGTATCTTTGCAAATTCCCGAAGACAAAACGACTCCGTAATAAGCGCCATTTTCAGAAATATCTTTTTCTAAAACTTCTCTGCAATTTTTCCGATCCGTCAAATTAAATTGCATCAACTGAATTTTATCGCTGAAAGTTTCTGCGAGCTCTTTTAATTTTTCTGCGTGACTATTGTAATGCGCCACAACGGAATAGCCCGCTTCTAAAACAGCTTTCGTAATCGCAAAGCCAATGCCTCCGCTTGCACCCGTTACTAAAATGCGTTTTTCGTTTTCCATTTTATACTCCTAAAACTTGTTTCGGATCATCGACTTCAATCGTGTTCATCGTTGCCGTTGCGATGAGTTTATCGTTTACAAAAGCGCGCCCTTCAAAAGTGACCGCTTTATCCATACGAACCAACTGCTTTACCCAAAGCCGAACCGTTTCGCCATTACGAAAAACATTTTCATACGCTTGAAAATTGGTGACGCTTAAAATGAATCCCATTTTCGGCGGAAGATTCATTTTTTTACAAACGATTCCGATTAAAACAGAAACGCTCTGCGCCATATATTCAAAAGCAATCCAAACCGGAACGCCGTCGTAAATATCTTCGTAAAACATGCTTTTTTCATTTACATCAACTTCGGTTTCGGCGATAAAATTTTCCACATCGTATGACACCACACGCGAAAGCAAATGCATTTTTCCTTTGTGCGGAACAAGCTCCGAAACTTTTTCATGCGTATCAAATTCAGTCATCATTTTTCCCCAAAATAAGCGACACATTGCAGCCGCCAAAACCAAATGAATTGCTCATGCAAATATTTAAACGCGCAGAAGTTTCACCTTTTTTCACCAAATGAATTTGAGGAATTTCTAAATCGCGCTCGCCATCAAAATGATGCACCGGCAAAAAATGTTCCGCATTTTTTTTGTCTAAAGTTAAACAACAAAATGCAGCTTCTAATGCGCCCGAAGCTCCAAGCGTGTGCCCCGTTAATCCTTTCGTTGAACTACACGGAACATCGCAACCAAAAACGCGATTCACCGCGACACTTTCCATCGCATCGTTTAACTTTGTTCCGGTGCCGTGTAAATTGATGTAATCGATTTCCGTAGATTTGATTTTCGCATCGTCTAAAGCTTTTTGAATTGCTAATACAGCGCCTTCGCCATCGGCTCTTGGAGCGGTGACATGATCGGCATCTGCACTTTCACCAATTCCTAAAATTTCAAATTTTGCATTTTCTTTCTTTTTTGAAATTAAAAAGAATGCGGCGCCGTCGCCAATCGTTAAACCCGAACGATTTTTGCTAAATGGATTTGCCGGATTCATCGAAACCGCTTCTAAAGAATCGAAGCCGAGCACAACGGTTTCGGTTTCAATATCCACTCCGCCGACAATTGCCGCGTCGCAAAATCCCGCTTCAATCCAATTTCGCGCCGAAGCAAACGCCGATGCACTCGAAGCACACGCTGATGAATGTGTAAAAATCGGGCCTTTGATTTGAAATCTATCCGCAATAAATTCTGCGGCGAAATCCGCCTGTTGCATTTTCAAGCGATAATTTTTCGGATAATTATTTGTTTCTTTAAATTCTTGCAAAGCGCTGAGCGATGCTTCGGAACCGTTATCGCTTGAGCCCACAAAAATTCCAATGCGTTCGTTTCCAAATTCTTGAACGGCTTTTTCAATGGATTTTTCCATTTGCAAAAGTACGGATTCGCTTAAACGATTGACGTGATTTTCGTAAAATGAATTTTTCACATGCGGTAAATTTTCAAGCGCAATCGGAGCGACATAACGCAATTTTTCGCCATATTTTTTTTGAACAAATTTTGGCGGAAGTTTATTTTTTAACGCATTCCAAATCGTTTCTTTTTCAAATCCCAAAGCGCACGCAAGCGCAAAATCTTGAATGTACAACATTATTCTTTTCCTCGTTCGATTTGGTATTCGTATTTGCGAATGAGATTTTCAAAGCGAATTTGATTTTTTGATTTTTCCATTTTCATGAGAAGCGTATCATTCTCAGAAAGTGTGCGCACGAAAACATCTTCGTTTTTCAATTCTTTAAATTCCAATCCAACTTTTTTAAAATGCTTTTCCAAAACATTTTTCGGATAATACACAAATTGAATGTCCGCGATTATATATTCGGGTTTTACTTTTTTTGCATCCATCCATTTGCTTGTAAAAATCAACGAATCTTTTGTGTAAACTAAATTGGCGATTTCGTTTCCCATCGAACTAAAAATCATTAAATGGATGAGCGAATCATTTAATTGCATCCACGACATTCCTGTGATTTTTTTTTCACCATAATGCCCTTGCATCTGTTGATTTTCTTCGAGAGAATTTTCAAAAAATTCTGGCGAAATGAGTTCTCCCGATTTGGAATTGGAATAATACACCACTGCATTTTCTTTTAAACTTTTCGAAGACGATGCGCACGCGCTAAGCATCCAAACAGTAGCGGCTAAAACGAAAAGCATGCAGCGTGAAAAATTTCGCATCAAGTTAATTATAGAAATTTAATTTAAATTCCTTTGGATTTTTGTTCGTTCAATTTCTCGTAAACGGCGAAAGTAAAAAGCAAGCCGAAATTCCTAAAAGAACGGTTAAACCTAAAACAGAAACCGGCACGAAACTGCTCAAAGAAAGAGTTCCAAATGAGAAAAGCGTCGTGAGAGTTGAAAGCAAAACCGCAAAAGCGGTAGAGTCCGAATGGTCGGCCGAATCTTTAAAGAATAACGAATAATCGATGCCAATGCCAAGCACTAAAATCAGTCCTGTGATAGCGAAAAAGTTCACGGGAATTTCTAAATAGCCGAGCATTGAAAGGGTAAACAAACACGCTAAAATCGGAGCGCGCACAATGCGAAGTGAATCTCGCCAAGTGTAAACAAACGAAAGAATAAAGAACACCGCAAAATACGCAAATGCAACCAACGCAAGCGCAGAAACCGAAAGTTCCGTGAGCGCAGAATTGATCGTTTTCATTTTGTTGACCGCAAAAATTCCGTTTTCTGTGTCTTCAAAATTTTCCGCATTAAATTCTTCGCTTAAATGAAGCGGCATCACAGCGCTATAAAATTTTCCGTTGATTTCTCCAATCCAAAGCATCTCTTTTAAATTTTTAAATTGCATTGGCAATTCTTGATTTTCAGAAATGCCGCCGAATAATGCTGCGGGATTTTTTTGCGGGCGAATTTTCAACGCTTTGCAAAGTTTTTTATAACGCAGCGGAAGAGTGTGACGCAAAACAGAATCCATTTGCGCGCGCCGTTTTTCGGAAGGCACAAATTGCGAATACGCTAAAAAAGATTTTAGCAAAGAATCTTTTTCGGCTGCTTTTAATTTTTCGGCAAGCAATTCTTCTTTTTCTAAAACTTCTTCTTGTGAATTTCCAGTCACGATAAAATAAGTCGGAGAAATTCCCGTATTCATCCATTTGGCAACGCGCATTTCGCTTTCGCCCAAATCTTTGGAAACTTGATAAAGTGCGCGAATATCGGTGCGCACATTCATCTTAGAAAATCCAGGAATCAATGCAGCAATTAAAACTGCAAAAATCAAATAGCGCGGAATTTTCGGAATGCGTTCTAATTTTGAATATCCCGCTAAAATGAGTTGCGGAAATTTCAACGAGAATTTTTTACGCGTTTTCATCTTTTCAGAAACTTTCGGGAAAACCAAAAGCACAGAAAGTAATGCGCTCAAAAGACCGATCATCGAGAAAAACGCCATTTGACGAAGCACCGGAAAATCAACGATCATGAGCGCAACATAACTGAGTTCCGTCGTCATGAATCCGAGCAAAATACTTTTCACTTGGGCATTTTTATCGGCGAAATGATGCAGCGCATAATCAATGCTCACGCCGATGACACTTGTTCCAAATACAAATGTGAAAATATGAATTTCATGAAATGCGGCTAAAGTCGCGCCCGTTGCCGCAAGAATCGCAATCAAAATGGACGAAAGAATCGCAATGATTGGAACCGCTGAACGAAACACAATCAAAAGCAAAGCGAAAACGACAACCGTTGAAATGCACGAAATCCAAGCGACTTCTTTTTGCGCTTTTTTAGAACTCGCATAACTATGAAACGGAACGCCCGAACGCATCACCGATAAATTCGGATGCGCTTTTTTTAGCAGATCAATTTTATTTTCTAACGCAGCGATTACGTGATCATCCGAAGCAAAATCCGATACGTTACTTGCCATTTCTGCATTCACAAAAATATAAGTCTTCCCCGAATCTTCAACGGTAAACATTCCGTTTCGAAGTGTTAAATTCCCCGACAACAAAGGATTTTTTAGAACAAGTCTATCTTCCACATTTTGCGCTAACAAATACGGATCTTCATGCAAATGTTTTAAATCGGCAATTGCAAAAGAGCCGTAAACATGCGCAAGCGATTGATTCAAAAAATAATTTGCCCGCGCCGAATCTTTCATTTTTAAAATGGCGGGATCTTGTAATGCAAATCGATTTTCAAAAAGATAATTCGAAACTTCTTCGTATGATGACGAATCGATTTTCCATGTTGCAAATTCAATTTGTTTACTTTCTAAAAGAAGTTGCCCGATTTCATTTGCCGAAGCTTCTGCCGTTGAAAAATTGGAGTCGCCGACAAAAATCATTAAATGCGACGCAGAGCGCAGCGAAAGTTCCGATTCCGCCGTTTGAATTTCTGTATTCGATTCCGAAATCGGAAGCATCGAATATAAACTTTTATCGATTTTCCACGGATACGCAATGACGACTGCGACGATTAACGCCAAATGCAAAATCGCCCAAAGCGCCATATTAAAATAGCGCTGTTTACTTAATTGATTATCGGAATTCATACGTCAAAATATTTCCTTCGCCATCGACGATTTCCATTTTTTCTAAAACTTTTTTTCCAGAAAGAGAAATGGTTGCGATTGCTTTTTTCACCGCATTTTCTTTCGGCGTTAATCCAATATTCCACTTTCCTTTTTCCGAAACAAAGTAAGCCTGAAAACGTTCTTGAATTGCTGACGTATCACCGCAAAAAACCGCTTGAAATGTTTTTGCGATTTCACGAAAGATTGCATTATCTGCTGCGTTCATTTCGGATTTTGAACCGTCCGCAAATGTTTGCACAATTTTTGTTTTCGAAATTTCAAGTTTCGACGCAAACGGTTTTTGCGTGTCAAACACAATTCCGTCTTCCGCAGAAATTTCATATTTGCCCGAAGATTCAAAAGTGCGATCAATTTTTGGCACAAATCTTTTTTGCTTAAAACTGCCGTGCATTTTTTCTGTTTTTGCAAATATTTGCATTACTTGCAAAACTTCTTGCGATTGAAAATCGGCGGGAGAATTCCACAAGTCCGCTTCGGCAAAAAGAAACGCCGACGAAAAAAATATCCACGCAAAAATTTTACGCATGATTTTCCTCTGCCAAATATTTGTCCACGCGTTCTACAAAATCTTTGGGCGAACCGATCATCGATTCGTGCGTTTTGACATTTACCGCCATCTGCGTGCTCTCGGCTTTTGTAATGACTTTTCCTGTTTCTTCATCGATGAATTTATAACTGATTTTCATGCAGACATCATATTCTTCGAGAGTCGTTTCGATGCGAAATTTTTGCATAAAATGCAGCGGTCGAATATACTTAATATGCAACTGCACAACAGGCCAAACATATCCCGCTTTTTCCATTTCAAAATACGTGTAACGAATTTTGCTCAACAAATCACAGCGCGCCGTTTCCATATACTTCACATAATTGCCGTGCCACGCAATATTCATCGGATCTAAATCGTAAAATTGCACTTGAATTTTTGTAATCGCTTTTACTTTTTGGGAACTCACGATGATTCTCCTTTTTGCCAGAAGTCGTAAAAATTATACCATTGATAGGGATGTTTCAAGCAAAACTTTTCCAAGTAAGATACAAATTCATTGGCAAGTTCTGCTGTTTTCTGTTTTTGTTCCGAGCGTTTTCCGTTCCATTCTACTTGAGAACGAATCACATGAAATTCGTATGGCGATGTGATGTCTAAATCTTTTTTGCGAAAAGCAAAAATAAAATAGATGGGCGCTTTTAAAATGCCCGCAAGAGTAAATGCGCCTTCGGGAAATTCTGCGGTTTCTCCTAAAAATTTTAATGGAATCATTCGATTTTGAAAATGCGCAGAAGTCCTATCGCCAGCGATGGCGACTAAATTTCCCGTTTCAATTTTTTCACGCATTTGAATTGCCGTTTCAACGCCGATTTCATTTGCGTTAAAACTATTTTGCAGCAATTCCGGATTGAGTTTTTGAAGAATCGCATTAAAATTTTTTGTGCCCAAAAAATCAATGACAGGAAAAACTTGAAATTTTCGAATCGTGTGTTCTTTCTGATAACTCGTAAGCGAGCGCGTCGCTTCAATATTTCCTAAATGCGAGCACAAAATAAATGCACCATTTCCCGCATTTAACTTTTCAACCAATTCCTGCAAATTATCATTTTGCGTTTCGAGTTCAGACAAATTCATCTTTCCCGCCCAACCGCGAATTTTTTCAATCATCGAAAGAGCGAAAGCTAAAATATGTTTGTAAACAGCAAACGCGGGCACTTTTTGATTTTTGATTGCAAAGACATGCTGCAAATAATGGCGAGAACGCCGCCGCACAGGAGCTGCGCCTAAATAAAAGAAAAAAACGACGACAGCGGTAATGCATTCCACGCATTTCCGCGGAAGATGCACCGTTGCCCACAACATAAACCGCAGTTTCCAAGCGGGTTCTGCCGTTTCTTTTATCTGTGACCAGTGTTCTTCCATTTATGTTCACCCATTTTCTGCTGACGTGATTTTCGAAATTCTGCAGCGCGTTTTTTCGCCACAAGAAGTTTCGGCAATCGCAAAAGCATGCCGCAACAAAGACGCGTATGCAGCCAAGAAATATCGATGTTATCGTGCAACATTCGGAAATTGGAAATGCCGTGTTCCGGATAATTGACTTTCACCGGATAAGAAAACATGCTTACTCCCGCCCACGAAAGTCGCACTAAAATTTCAATATCAAATCCCATGCGCAGCGAACGCAAATTTTCTAAAATCGGCATCGTTTGCAAAATCGGATAAATGCGAAATCCGCACATCGCATCGGGAACTCGCCGAGAAAGCGTTTCAATCTTCACCCAAAAATTGGTAATCTTTCGACCTTGTTCACGGCTCTTTGGCACAGACGCATTGTACTGCGGAAAACCTGCGATCAAACTTTTAAAATGCCTCCGCGATTCTTTGAGAAAAAACGGAATGGCTGCGGGATGATGTTGTCCATCGGCGTCAATTTGAAGCGCATGCGTAAATCCTTCTTTGTGCGCTTCGCGCATTGCAGTGCGAACAGCTGCGCCCTTTCCCAAATTAGAGCTGTGCGAAATCACCGTCACATCGGGAAATGATTCGGCGACTTTATTGAGCACTTGCAAATCTTCGGGAGAATTTCCATCGTCCACAATAAACACGGGCAAATTTTGTTCTTTTAAATTTTTCACCACCGACCAAACCGTATTTGCATGATGATAAACGGGGACAATAGCGCAGGGCTTAAATTCCATTACAACTCCTTTTTGAGCACAAGGGTGCCCGAAGCGCAAACTTTTTCACCTTCTAACAACATGCGAAATGCGAGTTTTCCCGTTTCTTCCGAAAATTTTTCTTCGATTAAAAACGGAACATTGGGAAAAATCGGATGCATAAATTTAATGCGGAGCATTCGATCTAAATGCGAATTGCGTTTTAAAAATCCGCGGAAAAATCGCAGCACTAAATCGATTTGCACAACCGCCGGCAACAATTTAAATTCGGGAAAATGTCCATTGTAATAATCACTCGTTTCAGGAATCACGCATTTGACCGTAAACGCATTTTCTTCGAGATGATAACGCAAAATTTTAAAATTGAAATTTTCTGGAATTTCAAATAATCGTTGAATGTCGCGCACTTTAATTTTTCCCATCACATCTTGCGGAAGTTCTTCTAAATAGCGCCACTTTTTTGGAAGCACGGTATTTTCCAAAAATCCAGAAAGATGAGCGCGGAAATATTCATTGATTTCTTTTTTCGATAAATTTTGAAACTGCGATAATCCCGCTTCGTTTAAAACAATTGCCGCCGCTAAAAATTGGCGTTTACCCGTCATCGGAACCACGCGCACATCGCGGACTAATTTTGTTTCGCGCAGGCGATTTTCTACTTCGGGAAGCGAAATGCGCTTTTCTTCAATTTTCACAATGGAATCTGCGCGCCCGCACAAAGTAAATTTTCCATCGTTTTCAATTTTCCCTAAATCGCCGGTTAAAAATCCTTCGGCATCTGTATAAGACGATTGAATTTTTAAGCAACCATTTTCTGCTAGCGAAATTTGATTGGGCGGAATCGGCGTCCACAAAATTTCTTCTCGAATATCACGAGTCGCAATGGCGCCCGCTTCGGTGCAACCGTAAATTTCTTGAACGCCATTTCCCGAAAGCGTTAAAACTTGACTGGCGACATCATCGGGCAAAACGCCGCCCGCCGATAACCAAAACGGTTTCGTTTTAAAATGCAATGGCGTTTTACTAACCGCTAAGCGTTTTAAAAATGCGGGACTCGCCACAATGACTGCGGGCTCTTTTTCAATCTGCGCAATTTCTTCGGGAAATTCAAATCGCATTCGACGAATTGGAAGCCCCGCAGAAATCGGTAAAAAAATTGAAAACGCAAGTCCGTAAATATGATGATGATTCACCGTCGAATAGATATTTCGATTCGCAAAATTTTTGGCAAATCGTTTTGCTAAAGCCTCCGCTTCATTTTCAAATTGCATTCCTGTTTTTGCAATTTCTTTCGGCGCGCCCGTCGTTCCCGATGTAAAAATAGAAGCTTTGACCGTTTGAATATCAAATGTTTCCCACGATTTTTCCGCAGAAAATTTCTCTAACACTTGCGGAATTTGCAGCGCATTTTCTGCACCCGAATCATTTAAAAATCCGATATTTGATTTTTGAATTTCGCGGATAAATTCTGGTTTGCAATTTGCGGTAAGCAAAATTTTCTTTTGACTTTGAAAAAGCGCAAATAAGGCGACGATAAAATAATACGAGTCATCCGCATTTAAAATCCACGAATCGAAGGATTCTTTTTCTATCGCGGTGCGAAGTTTCGAGACATCGGTTTTCAAATCTTTCCACGTTTTATTTTCCGAAGCGATTCCATTTCCGCTAAATGCAACCACTGCATTTTCCGGTCGCGAGTCTGCGCGGAGTTTTGAAAACGGGATGTAAGACTGCAGAGTTGATTGTTTCATTTTTCGCACTCCATATTCAACCACAAACAAAATTCCCATGCAAATATAGGAGATTAAACCGTTGTAAAGAGACCAAATTTTTTCATCGGCGAGAAGAACGGTCCACATCGCGATGCTTCCGTTTACGATGAAAAATAGGCACCACGCAATCGTGACTTTTTTACAATAACTTTCCACCGAGAAAGCATCTGCCGAAAGTAAAATGCGTTTGTCCGCAAAAGTCGCCAGGCGAAAAATTAAATTCGGTTTTCGAAAAAGCGTTGCCGAAAAAATGCAAAGCATTCCTGCGTTCACAAGAACCGGATAAATTTTCACCAAAATTTCATTGTTAAACGCAAACGCTAAACTGCCACAAAGAAACAAGAAAATGCAAAAGCCAATTTCTTTTGCTTTCAAATGGCCTTGTTTTTTTGTTGAAGAAAAAAGATGAAACGCCGCAAGCAAAAGCAATAAAAGGCTTAGCTTACGCGGCGAAAGCCCCCAAAATCGGAGACCGCAAAATACCAGAACAGGATAAAGAACCGATAACGCGGCAAAAAAAATCTTGCCCGTTAACGATTTCATTTTTTATCGAGAGAACCTTGAGCGGCGTCGAAAATTCCATCGACGACATCTTGTAAAGTCCGCATTTTTTTGAAGACTTCAGGATCCATATTTTTCGGAATATACTGTTTGAATTTAACGATTAAATCGACAGCATCAATGCTATCCAAATTCAAATCTTCGTATAATTTCGCTTCGGGAACCACTTTCTCGGGCTCCATTTCAAAATCGTTAATCAACGCTTCACGAATTTTTCCGTAGAGTTCTTGCTTGTCCATAAATTAGTCCTTTTTATTTTCCCGGATGTATGCGGCAAGGGCATTCACGGAAGCAAAATGTTTACGGGTTTCTGCGTTGACGGTAGAAAATGTCACGCCAAAATTATCCTTGATGGCAATTCCTAATTCCAAAGCGTCAATGCTATCGAGTTCAAGTCCTTTGCCTTCTTTATCTTTTCCAAAGAGAGGCGCATCGTCATCGATATCCGCTGGGGTGATATCTTCTAATTCAAGCGCTTTGATCAGCACATCCTTGATTTGCAAATTCAAATCGGACATAAAATCTCCAACAAAGTGATGTTCAAAATATAGTAAGTGCAACGCAAAAAATGATCCCGTTTCACGAGAAAATGAAGTGCAAAAGGTAAGAAAAAGGCGGCCTAAAAAAGAGACCGCCCATTTTCATTTTATGCGTTACACACAAAGTAACTTTTTCGTCGAAAAATTACTTTTCGTCTTTTCCGCATTTGCAGCACTTGCAGCAAGCGAGGAACTTGTAAGCAACACCGCCGATGACGCCGCCGAGAATCGGAGCGACCCAGAAGAGCCAAAGTTGCTTAATCGCTGTTCCGCCGACAAAAACTGCAACAGCCGTAGAACGAGCCGGGTTCACCGAAGTATTCGTTACCGGAATGCTGATGAGGTGAATGAGAGTTAAGCAAAGACCGATTGCGATCGGAGCAAAACCCGCCGGAGCGCGGCTATCTGTTGCGCCCATAATCACAAACAGGAAAACTGCAGTCAGCACCATTTCGATGAGGAATGCAGAACCCATTCCGAATGTTTTACCGCCAAATGCATTGCGGCCAGCTTCATTCAAAGAATCCGACCAACCGTTCGTTGCGAAGGCGCCGATGCCCGCGTTTAAATCGGGGCAAGCGATTGCATAAAGCACTGCTGCTGCGATAATGCCACCGATTACTTGTGCGATAATGTAAGCCGGAGCTTCTTTTGCAGAAAAACGTCCACCAGCGACCAAGCCCAAAGTTACAGCCGGATTCAAATGGCAACCCGAAATGTGGCCGATAGCGAAAGCCATTGTGAGAACGGTAAGGCCGAAAGCCAATGCAACACCGACATAGCCGATGCCAGTTGTCGGAACACCACAAGCGAGAACTGCTGCGCCGCAGCCACCGAAAACGAGCCAAAATGTACCGATTGCTTCTGCGATAGATCTTTTTGCGAGAGACATTTTTTCTCCTTTGAAAATTTTGCCTTTAATATAAAAAAGCCTCGATCCTTCTGAAAGAGGAATCCGAGGCAAATGTGATGTAGTTTACAGAGATTAGAGAGCGATGATTTTTTCGTTTTCCATCAACTGTTCAAATGTCTGCCGTTCACGAATCACGTGCAATTCTCCATTTGAAAGAAGAATTTCCGGAGCGTAACGACGGCTATTATAATTGCTCGACATCGCACTTCCGTAAGCACCTGCATCGTGCAAAACCAAGAAATCGCCGACTTTAGCTTCGGGCAATTTCCGCGTTACGACAAAGCCGCCTTCTTCTTGCGTAAAGACATCACCCGATTCGCAAAGCGGACCTGCGACGATGACATCTTTTTCGGAATCCAATTTGCGTCCATCTTTTGAAACAATGGAAATCGCATGATAAGATCCGTAAAAAGACGGGCGCACGAGATCATTGAAGCCAGCGTCTACCAAATAGAACAATTTATCTTCTTGGAATTTTACCGCGCGAATTTCGGCGACGAGCACAGCGCTTTCTGCGACCAAGTAACGTCCCGGTTCCACTTCGAGAGCGACATCATGTCCGATCGATTGCGCAATATCTTTGCGGGCTTTATCCCACAAATCGTAATATGCTTTTACATCGATGCGGTTTCCTTTTTCGCTTTCTTTATACGGAATCGGAAGTCCTCCGCCTGCAGAAATCACGCGGAGATGTGAACCTAAACGGCGCGAAGCGTCGCGCATGGCATCGCAAACTTTGGAAAGATGTTCAAAGTCCGAGCCGCTGCCGATATGCATGTGCAGACCCGTAATCCACATTCCGTTTGCCTGCGCCAACTTAACGCAATCTTTAATCTGCGAATGCCAAACGCCGTGTTTCGAAAGCGGTCCACCCGTATTCGTTTTTTGCGAATGACCGTGGCCAAATCCCGGATTCACGCGAAGAGTCAAATTTGATTTCACTCCTGCGTCAGCGAGTTGCTGAATCATATCCGCCGAGCCGACGTTCACATGGATATTGTATTTCTTCACAAGTTCCAATGCGTCGCGGTCAAAAATATCCGCCGTGTAAACGATTTGCGGAACTTGCTTGTCGCTTTCGTCGCCTTTAAATCCTGCGCGTAAAGCGCGGACAATTTCACCAGCACTCACAGCATCCACTACAGCGCCACATTTTTTAATCAGCGAAATAATGGAAAGATTGGGGCAAGCTTTTTGAGCGAAACGAACTGTATCGAAGCACTTGAGTTCCTGAACACGCTTTTCGATAGTCGCCCGATCATAAAGCCAAAAAGGGGTGCCGTATTGCGCGACACCCTCTCGAATAATTTCGTCCGAAAAAATCGAATTAGACATTCTTGACGCTATTTTCGCCACCCTGACCGTCAGGAACGCGGTCCGGATTTGCTTGGTCAATTTCCCAGCTTCCGTCAAAGACGAATTTATATTGGTAAGAACCTGCAGCAAGACTTGTTTTCAAAGTCCACACGCCTTGTTCCCCTTTTGTCATCGCAGCCGGAGTCCAGTTGTTGAATTCGCCCGCGACTTCAACCTTTTGAGAATCGGGAGAATAAACGCTGAAGACGACTTCGGTCAATTCGACCTTGGACGCTTTCTTCGCTTTCGGAGCTGCTTTGACAACTTTTGCCGCCTTCGGAGCCTTTGCGACTTTTGCAACAGTCTTTTCAACTTTCGCCAGTTTGACAGCTTTCGGAGCAGCCTTCGGTGCAGCTTTTGCGGCAACTTTAGAAGCAGCCTTATTTGCCACCTTTTCCACTTTCGCCGGCTTGACAGCCTTCGCTACCGTTTCTTTTTTCGGAGCGGTTTTTGCAGCCTTTGCAGGGGCTTTCTTGGCAGGAGCCTTTCTCACAGTTTTCGTTTGAGTTGACATCGATCAACCTCCTTTTATTGTGCATAAAATAATAGCAAATTAAACTCAAATTGTGTATTTCCTTTTTTTAGTTTTTGTTTTTAGAAATGCTTCAAAAGAGAACAAAAACTCTTTCTATTTTTTGCGAAAACTTTTTCCGGAAGAATTCTTATGACAAAGCCTTCTGCAATCATTGCCCCGAGCGTTTTGAACGCAAACTTTCTCCGCTTACAAGATGAAATTTCTGCGATAGAAAAAGGCGGCGCAGGACTCGTTCACTTAGATATTATGGATGGACATTTCGTTCCTAATATCAGTTTCGGTCCCGACATTTCGAAGCAAATCGGCAAAGCGTCCTCTCTTCCGATGGATTGCCATTTGATGATTAGCAATCCCGAAATGTTCGTTGATGAATTTGCCAAAGCAGGCGCGCGTTACATTTCAATTCAAGCCGAATCAACGCATCACTTAGACCGCATTTTAAATCGCATTCGCGAACTCGGCGCAAAGCCCGCAGTAAGCATTAACCCTGCAACTCCCATCGAAAATATCAAATGGGTTTTGGATACGGTCGATATGGTGCTCGTGATGTCGGTGAATCCAGGCTTCGGCGGACAAAGTTTAATTCCCTATTGCTTGGATAAAATTCACGAATTGCGTTCTCTCAAACCGGAACTCGATATCGAAATTGACGGCGGCGTAAAATTGTCAAATATCCTCGATGCAAAAAAAGCGGGAGCCAATATCTTCGTCGTCGGCAGTGCGATTTTCAAAACAGAATCGCCCGAAGAAACTTGCCGTGAATTTGTGAATCAGGTGAAGTAAATTTCTGCGGAGAAATGATGTTAAACACATCCCTTTGCTACATCGAACAAAACGGTTCTTATCTGTTGCTTCACCGCGTAAAAAAGCAGAACGATATCAATCACGATAAATGGATTGGAATCGGCGGGAAATTTGAAGAAGGCGAAAGCCCCGAAGATTGCGTGCGGCGAGAAGCCCGCGAAGAAACGGGACTCGAACTTTTAGATTTAAAATACTGCGGAATCGTTACCTTCGTAAGCGACGGAATGAACGAAGTCGAATTTATGCATCTCTTTCGGGCGACAAAATTTTCGGGCGAATTGAAAGAATGCGACGAAGGCGTTTTAGAATGGATTCCCAAAGAAAAATTTGCAGAGCTTCCGCATTGGGATGGCGACCGCATTTTCTTAACTCTCATCGATCGCGAAGTTCCATTCTTTTCGTTAAAACTCACATATCGAGGGAACACTCTTACCGAAGCACTTCTCAACGAAAAGCCCGTTCAAGCTAGCGATTTCGCTTACGGTTCTCTTCCCGAATTTCCGCCGATGCGACGTCATGAACGCGAACTTTCCCGCGAAGATGCGATGGAAATTTTAACGCAAAATGAATACGGCATTCTTGCAACAGAAAATTCCATCGGTTATCCTTATGGAATTCCTTTGAGTTACGCCTTTGACGGGGAACATATTTGGTTTCACGGCGCAAAAGCGGGCGAAAAATTTAACGCCATTACAAGAAATTCCCGCGTGAGTTTTACCGTTGTCCGCAACACAAAAATTCATCCGGAAAAATTCAGCACTGCCTTTGAAAGTTGCATTGTCTTCGGACGCGTTCGTATTCCCAAAGATCCCAAAATCGGTTTGCGTTTACTCGTCAAAAAATACAGCCCCGAATTTCAAGAAGCGGGCGATGCTTACATTGAACGCGCTCTGCATAAAACCGGAGTTTTCCGCATTGACATTGAACACATTAGCGGGAAAAAACACGAATAATTTTTGTGAAAAAATTTTACGCAGCATCGCTCAAGCGATGCTTTTATTTTTCATTTTTCACCGCTTTATCGTAAGCGTGTAAAATCGTCGCCGACGAAATCGTGCCCACAATTTTCCCGGCGGAATTTTTCACATAAACTTCGTTAATCGAATGTTTCAGCATAAACTTCATCGCCGAATGCAAATCAACGCTCGCGGGGAGAAGCGGCGAATGCGTCACGCAATCCGAAACCAAAAGCACATTGGCTCCGCCTTCAATCGAAACGATATTGCGCAAAACTAAACTCCAATCGAGAACGCCTAAATATTCTTCGTCATCAAAAACCGGATAGGTATGCATCGTCGCTGAATCTGTAAATTCCACATTAAATGTATCGATATCTTTTTCCGCTTCGTGAATTGTCTTCTTCGCATCCAAGCAAAGCACTTTTGATTTCTGCATGACCGAGCCCACCGAAATTGTCCGCAGTAAATCGGGATCCATTTCTAAGCGATGCGCGGGCGACGAAAATTTGTTTAAAACTTGACTCCGATAAATTCCCCATTTGCGGCTAAACGCAACGTGGACAACTGCCGCAAGCATAATTCCCGGAAGCAGTTGATAGCTCCCCGTCATTTCGCAAACCATCACTACGCCGGCGAGCGGAGCCTTTGCTGCTCCCGCAAAAAATGCGCCCATTCCCACCAACGCCATCGCACCCGGTTCTTGTAAAACTCCGGGCAAAACCGTTTCGAAAGCAACTGCAAAAGCAGCCCCGAGAACACCGCCGAGAAAAAGCGAAGGACCGAAAACGCCGCCAGCACCGCCGCTTCCCACCGTAAACGATGTCGCCATAATTTTAGCGATGACGAGTCCGAGCAAAAATAAAATCGATGGCGAATGTTCTGGATCGACGAGTCGCGTCATGCTTTCAACGTAATCCCAAGTGCCGCCCATCGCCTGCGGGAAAAAGAATGCAACAGCACCGCAGAGAATGCCTCCGATTGCGGGCTTTGCCCAATTCGGAATTTTCCACGCGGTGAAAAAATCTTCGACTTTATAATAGAATTTGACGTAGAGATACGAAGCGGGAACGCAGAGAAGCCCGAGTAATGCGCAGCAAAAAAGATTCAAACTATTTACAAAATAAAAGTCGGGCACATTAAATGTCGGCGCTGTTCCAAAGACGCTCGAATAAACGGTAAAGCCGACAACCGAAGCGATAATTGAAGTTCCAAATGCGCTGCTTTCAAAATCTTCGCAGTAAAGAATTTCTACCGAAGTGAGCGCGCCCGCTAACGGCGCTTTAAAAATAGAACCCAATCCCGCAGCCATTCCTGCGAGTCCGAATTGACGCCGCACCGCTCGAGTCATTTTGAAAAAGCGGCAAATGGTCGAAGCAATTCCCGAACCGATTTGCGACACCGGACCTTCAAAGCCCGCGCTTCCGCCGCTGCCGAGAGTAATCGTACTCGCCAAAAGTTTCACGGGCGCAACGCGTTTCCGCAGTACTCCGCCGCGATGATGAAACGCATAAATGGAGCGATCCGTTCCTTGCCCCGCTGCCTCAGGAGTTTTTGCAAAAACAAAAAGTAAAAGCCCGACTAAAAGTCCGCCGATCGCTGGCGCAAGAAAAAGAAACGGACCCGAAAAAGTTTTATTCACAAACTCCGTCGTCGATTCCAAACAAATGCGAAATATTATGGCGACGCCACCGGTCACAAGTCCGATGAAAGCTGCCAAAAACATTTTTGGCATGTAAGAATTGATGATGAAAAGTCGGGAAATTTTTTTCATCGGAAGCTACTTGCGTTTTCGCCAAACAAAGAGAACGCCAGCCACCGATAGAACGAAAATCGCCACGATAATCCAAAACGAATACGGATTATTTTCGCCCAGTCCAAATGGAAATTTCACATTCATGCCGAAGATACTCGCGACGAAAGTCGGAATGGTAATCGCAATCGTGATAATGTTTAGTGTTCGCATTAACACGTTCATATTGTTGTTCACCACACTCGCCCGCGCATCCATTAACGATGCCAAAATGTTTGCGTAAATTTCGGCCTGCTGCAAACTTTGCCGATTTTCAATCACCACGTCATCTAAGAGCTCGCGTTCGTTTTCGTTAAACTGCATGCCGCGACCCATCTGCAATTTTTTGAGCAACGCTTCGTTCGAATTGAGCGCGCTCACGTAATAAATCAAGCCCTTATTGAGAGTGAACATATATTGCAGATATTTATTGTCGAGAGTATTCTGCAATTTATCTTCGAGTTCTTCGCTAATCCGATTCATAATCTTCAAGTGCTCGTTGAAGTGGTAAACGGAATAGTTCAAAAGTTTAATGACAAATGTATTGAGGCTGTCGATTTTAGAGAAACGGCGGGAATCCATCAGCGGAATTTCTGCATCCGAAAGGAGAAGCACCCAGTCTTCGAACAAGAAAATTCCAAAAGACTCCACGCGGAATTCAAAATTATCTTCGGAAGTATAATTGCGCGGTTTCTTAAAAACGATGGTGGTAAAATCATCATCGTATTCCACACGCGAAAGTTCGTCATTATCGAATGCAGAAGCAATCGTATGTTCTGCAATCTCATATTTTTTGACAAGAGCGCCCCGCTGTTCCTGGCTCGGGCTGCCCATCAACACGATGTCTGCGGAATCTTCGTCCGAAGCCTTCGTGATGCGGCCATTCTCAATTTTATAATACTTGAGCATAAAAGCCTCTCTTGTATTATGAACGCCTACAATTTTTTTTGCACCCCAAAAATAAAAAAGACCGAGGACAATGCCTAGGTCTTTTATGAGAAATGTTTGTAAAAATTACACGAGACGGCGCACGTGATTGTGGAACCAGACGACGAACGGTGAACAGATAAACACCGAGGAGTAAGTTCCGACGAGAGTACCGAACGACATCACCAAACCGAAGTCGCGAATCGAAGAACCGCCCATCACAGCAAGAATCACGCAAACAAAGAATGTCGTGCCCGAAGTAATCACCGTACGGCTAAAGCACTGCGAAACCGAAGCGTCCACCGTTTCTGCAAAATTGGCCGAACCGTGGAGACGAACATTTTCACGAATGCGGTCGTAGTTCACAATCGTATCGTTCACCGAGTAACCGATCATCGTAAGGAATGCCGCGACCATTGCGCCGTCGACCGAAAGACCGAGAAGCGAAACAAAGCCAATCGTGAGCATCGTATCGTGTACCAGGCCGAGAACTGCGCCAAGACCGAAGCCAAGACCGAGTTTGCCAAAGCGGAACCACACATAAAGGCAAATGGCGAGCCAAGCGAGAAGCACCGAGAGAAGTGCGTTAAAGCGAAGTTCTTCGCCGATCGTCGCACCGACTTCGTCTCTCGACAAAATCTGCACGCGTTCGTCCGAGTCAATAGCCTTAATCACGTCAGCGCCTTGTTCGCTCTTCACCACAACTTCATAAGTGTTCTGCAAAGAGGTTCCGCCGACTACGCGAACCATTCCATTTTTCACATTGAACTTGGAAAGTACATCATTCAAGTCCTTGATATGATCCACGTCATCGTTATATTGCACGCGGAACACAGTACCACCGGTAAAGTCGATGCTGAAATTGAAGCCTTTGAAAATAGAGAGTGCAAGAGCAATCACAACGCAAATGACCGAGAGTCCGACGAAAATCTTCGACTTGCTCGTAATCGGGAGATGTGCATTATTGAGAGCCGGAACACCACCGCCAATAGAAATCGTGTTGGTATCTTGCTTGGCGAGTTTCATATCGAAAATCGCACGCGTAATGGTAAGAGCGGTAAACATCGAAGCGGCAATACCGATCATCAAAGTTAAACCGAAGCCCTTCACCGAGCCAGTACCAATCTTATAAAGAATAAGAGCCGTTAAGAACGTCGTCAAGTTCGAGTCGAAAATTGCGCTGAATGCACGTTCATAACCCTTCGCAATCGCTGCGCGAGCCTTGTTGCCAGCGCGGAGTTCTTCACGAATACGTTCGAAGATAATCACGTTTGCGTCGATAGACATACCGACGGTTAACACCATACCTGCGATACCCGGGAGAGTTAATGTAGCTCCAAATGCCGAGAGAACTGCTGCGGTAATCAAAGCGTTGCAAACAAGACCGACACTTGCGATTAAACCACCAAAGCGGTAGTACATAATCATAAAGATAACGGTAATAATAAGACCGATCAAAGCCGAGCCAAAACCGCTGCGGATATTGTCTTCACCGAGAGTTGCACCGATTGTGCGGCTTTCGATAATATTCATCGGAGCCTTGAGAGCGCCCGAACGAAGAACGACTGCGAGACGGTTTGCTTCCGCCATGTCATCGAGGCCGGTAATTTGCGCTTCACCATTCGGAATGCGGTCGCGAATCACCGGAGCGCTGATCACTTGATCGTCGAGGACAATCGCCATTTGCTTGCCGATATTGGCAGCGGTAATTGCCCCAAAACGTTTCGGACCAATTCCTGCAAATTTGAGGCTAACTGCAACTTCGCCCGAGTTCGTTCCATCGCTTACGCGGTACGGACGCGCATCGGAAACATATTCACCGCTCATTTCAGCGCGGCGCTTCAACAAATACAAACGCTTTGCCTTAATCTGCGTGCCATTCGGCTTTTCAAAGCCCGAGCCCCAAGCAAAGACGACATCGTGCGGAATCAAAGTTTGCACGGTGCGATCGTTCAAGATGCGCTTAATCGTTTCAATTTGTTCTTGGGCAACGAAACCGCCGTTTCCAAACGACATATAAAGAGCCGAGAGAGCGGTTCCCTTATTGACTTCTTCCGAACCAGCAGCCGCAGTCGTATCAGCCTTAGCGGTATCCACTTTATTCGCGTTACCTGCGAAAAGTTCTGCATCCGAAAGCGTATCGGCTTTTGCGGTTTCCGTCTTGGCAACCGTCGAATCAACCTTTGCACTGTCCTTGATTTCGCCGCGACCGAGCAAATAATTATCGATGAGCGAAACGACTTGTCCGAACTTTTCTTGTTCAGCGAGAATCTTAAATTCCAACTTGGCGGTGCTTCCGACCAAAGCCTTCGCCGTCGAATCGTCCACGCCCGCTAGTTCAACATTGATGCGGTCATTGCCCGACGGAGAAATCTGCGGTTCAGAAAGACCGAACTGGTCAACACGGTTGCGGACAATTTCCAGCGATTGTTGCTGAATGTCTTTAATGTCTTCGTCTTTGAGACCTTTGCTATCGATTTGAAGCGTAATGCTTGTACCGCCAGCAAGATCCAACCCAAAGTTCATTGCCTTTGCAGCAACCTTCGGATTTTGCTTCACAAAATCCTTCTTCGCATCACCCGATTTTGAGTGAACTTGGATGGACGGAATAATCGACCAAGCAGCAAGAAGGATGACTACGAGTATAATGAACTCGCGCATACCAAATAATTTTTTCTTCATCTGAACATTTTCCTTAAAGGCATAAGAAACCTAAAGATGCGACCAAAATTAGAAAGTTTTTAATTCTTCGTCGAAGAAAATAAGCCAAAAGCGTGCCATTTACGCTTGCAAAGTCCGCTTCGTCAAAACGATTCCGCCTTTTTCTACAAAATAGCCCGCGACGCCTTCTATCGGCGATTTTCCGCGTTCATAGACAATTTCTGTCCGCGCAGCAATTCCCGGCAAAGGAACAGCACCTGGGAAGCCAAGTCGCAATTCGACGAAAGTTTTCCCAAGTTGACGACAAAGTAAAATGCCTTGTCCTTCGGGACGAATCGTTAATGTTCCCTGAATCATCGCCGGTTCGCGTTTGCGGAAAGCCAAAAATGTCTGCATTAAACGGAATGTTTCGGAATTTTCGCCTTGCGGTAAATTCTGCCACGGAAAACAGCGACGATTATCGGGATCTTTTCCACCTTCCATTTCAATTTCATCGCCATAATAAAGCGAAATCGCATCCGGCAAGCACAAAAGTAATGCCCAAGCGAGCAGAGAACGTTCCGGATTTTTCCCCGCTAAAGTCCGAAGCCTTGCCGTATCGTGGCTTCCAAAAAGATTCATTTGCACGCCGAAAAGTTTCCGCGCAAACAATTCTTGCAATTCGTGACAGAAAGAATTCAAATCCATTCCCGCGGTAAACAAATCCGTCGTATCGCCGGTTGAAGCCGCATCTTTGGACTGCATGCCTTCGGGGAAAAGAAAATTCAGTGCGAGTCTTCGCACGGGATAATTCATCACGCCGTCAAATTGATCGCCCGCAAGCCACCGCGACGGATCTTCCCAAATTTCGCCGACGATATACGCTTCGGGATTTAACTTTTTGACGCGAATGCGAAATTCTCGCCAAAAAGAATCGTCGTCAATTTCGTTTGGAACATCTAAACGCCAGCCGTCGATGCCGCGGCGAATCCAATATTCGGCGACGTGCAGCAAATATTCGCGGACTTCCAAATTTTCGGTATTGAATTTCGGAAGCGCAGGCATTCCCCACCAACATTCATAATTCGGTTTTCCCGAATACGCTTTCACCGGAAAAGAATGAAAATGAAACCAGCCTTTGAACGGCGAAGCTTCGCCCTCTTCCATCGCGCTCACAAACGGAAAAAATCCGCGGGAACAATGATTGAAAACGCCATCCAAAATAATCCGCATGCCGCGCTTGTGCACCTCGGAAACGAGTTCATCAAAATCGGCGAGAGTGCCTAAAACCGGATCGATTTGCAAATAATCAATCGTATGATAACGATGATTTGCAGCACTTTTAAAAATCGGGCAAAGATAAAGTGCATTCGCTCCGAGATTTTGGATATAATCCAACTTTTCAATGATGCCGCGGAGATTTCCTCCACAAAATCCATTCACTTCGGGAGTAGCGCCCCAGTTGCGGAAAGTTCCCGCCGAAACATAAGCGGGAGAACGCGCAAACCGTTCGGGAAAAATTTGATAAAATACCGCCGATTTGACCCAGTCCGGACAAAGCGAATGATCTGTCATGGAAACCTACTTAACGCAGAGAGCGATTCGTGCGTTCGCTTGTAAGATTCGAAATTTCCGCAGAAAGCGCAGAATTGTCGGCGAGTTCTTCGAGAGAACACGGCATTTTATACGCCCAATTTTGCGGGCCCACAGTTCCCGGAGTATTCACCCGTTCATCGTTTGGATTCGCAGGCGTCCAGCGCGAACTGAGCGCTAAATAATCTTGAATCGGCGGAATGCAGAAAAGACTATTCGACTTGAAAATGTTGCGGATTAAAAGCTTCACCAAATCCGGCGTTAATGCCTGCGGCGCATCGCCTTCGAAATACAGATGATGCTTCCAGAAAAGATTCTTGTCAAAGTCGCCTTCTTGCCAAAGCCCGAGAAGAGTCGAAGTATCGTGCACGCTCGTCGTCGAAACAGAAAGCCGCGGATATTCCGAAACTTCGTAATACGGCTGATACGGAGCGTCCCAATTTCTTGCCCAACGTTCTACGCGAAGCGAATTGATTTGCAATTCGCGGAGAACGGTCGGAACGCAATGCGGAACTGCGCCCAAGTCTTCGGCGCAGACGACCATATCGGTTTCTTTTGCCAAAACCGAAAGCAATTTTTTGCCGTTTGCGTACCAAAGATTTTCTTGAGCCGCTTCGTTTGCGTGCAACAAATCGCTGAGTTTCTTTTGCTCGTTCGAAGGAAGAGTTCCGAGAACCGGAGCGTTATACCAATACCAGAACGGATAATACGCATTCGCCGGAGTTCCCGGCACAAAAATGCGGTTCCATTGCACTTTCAAAAGCGCATCTTTCACCGATTGTTCTTCGTCCGAATCGATGATCGCACTTTCGCAATCGCAATCTTTTTTGAAAACGTAACGGTCGCTTGAATACGGCAATAATTCAAAGAATTTACCAATGCAGCGATCGGTTTCGCCGCCCAAAAATCCGCGGAGTTGATCCTTCGAATAATTCGGACGCTGCAAATATTCCACCGTTTCTTTTTTAAATCCCGCTGCCGAAAGGGCTTCGAGAGTGAGCGGAATCGCGGGCGAAAAATGCCCGAGAATGCCGGTGCGTTCGTTCTGCGGAATTGCCCAAATGCGGAAAAATCCGAGGACGTGGTCAATGCGGTAAGCGTGATAAAATTTACTCGCTTGCGCTAAACGATCCTTCCACCATTTGAAATTTTCGCTTTCGATAACATCCCAGCGGTAAGTCGGAAATCCCCAATTTTGTCCGCTGTAGCTGAACATATCAGGAGGTGCGCCCGCCCGATCGTCGAGAGAAAAGTATTGGCGATTAAACCAAACGTCAGCGCTATCTTCGTTGATGAGAATCGGAATATCGCCTTTCAAACGCACGCCCATTTCCGTGAGTTTATTCGATGCGATTTTGAATTGCCCTTCGGCTTCGAACTGCATCCAACATTGGAAAAGTGCATCTTTCCGCGATTTGCGGAAAAGTGTGCTCAAACGCAACGCCGTCGGATTTTGTTCTTCTTTCCAACTGCGCCAGCTCGATTCGCCATTTTTTTCTTTGAGCATCGCATAAACAGCGTAAGGCTTGACCCACGGATTCGCTTCAATCCATTTTGTGAGCGCGACATTTTTTTCGAGCATCGCATAATTCGCATCGAAAATTTTGCGCAAAATCGTGCGCTTTTCGCGGGCAATTTCCGAATAATGCACTTTCGGGTCTGCGGCAAACTTTTTCTGCAGCGCAGAAATTTCCTTTGCAAAATCTTCGGCTCCGTGAATAATCTGCAGCCGAATAAAAGCGGGATTTAACGCAAACGCGCTTCGCGCACTATACGGCGATGATTCAAAACCCGTATCATTGACCGGGAGAATTTGAATAATGCTTAAACCGCACTTTTTCGCCCAGGCGCCAAACGGAACCAAGTCCAAAAATTCGCCGATACCAACGCTGTCTTGAGAATGCAAAGAGAAAACGGGGACAGCGACACCGCTTTGAAAGCTCGAAATTTCACCATAACGCATACCTCAAAGATAAATCATTTTAGAGCGAAATGATGCTTAAAAAAATGTGAAATCAATAGCCAGACTTTTCGCAGGATTTGCACAAAAAAATTCCGCAAGAATTCAATTCCTGCGGAACATTTCGTTTCAAATTTTAACCGATTAAGTCTTCGGGACGCGGATATTTCCGTGGACGTCCCCGTTTCCGCTTGACCGGAACTGGCTTTCCATCGGGACCGATTTGCATCGGGCGAAGGCTCACCCCTGCCGCTGCGGCTGCAGCCCCGGCAACTGCTAACGCAGAACCCGGTTTGAAAAGCGCGGACAAATCGAGTTCGGGCTTTTCGGCAATCGCTTCGCCCGGTTGAACGCCGCTTGCGGCGGCCGCTGCGAGAGCTGCTTTTTGCGCTGCCAACGCTGCTTCTGCCAAGTGTTTTCGGACAATTTCTTGCTGACGCTTCGCTTCTTCTTCGGCGCGTTTCTTCGCCAAATCCGCTTCGGAAATAATTTCTGTCTGTGTAGCGCCGAATTTTGCGCTACCAAAAGAACCGACGAGAACGCGACCCGAACTTTGACGCGGCGGAAGAGCCGAAGCGGGCTTACTTTCCATCACCGGATTCGGTGCCGAAGCCATTTTTTTGATTTGACTCGGCACAAAAAGCGGCTTTTTCGGTGGCGGAACAGAACGCTGATACGAATTTTGCGACCGGAAAGGCGTTTCGGACGAAAAATTTTGATCAAAACGGCGCGGAGACGACGAATAATGCGCACCATTATCGTTCATAAAACGATTTTCATAGTCCGACATTTTCGGCATCGGGCGCGAAGAACGGTTAAAAGAATTCCGTTTTTCGTACTGTTCTGCAATTTTGCGGATGCGTTCTTGCTCTTTGGCAAGTTTTTTCGCTTCGCGTTCTTTCTTAGAAGGGCGGAAACGATCCCGTTTTTCTTCGTCAACGGGATGTAACGCTAAAATTTCGTCGTCGGAAAGTCCTCGCAATTCTGCAGGAACTTCAACAATTGGAAGATCTTCTTGTGATATTTTATCTGTCATGGGATGTAAAAATGCAAAAAAACGGTATTTTTAGACATCTGAACATGATTTAATTTAAAAAAACTATTTGTCAAGGTCTAGAAATTATTTGAAATGTGTTGTATTTTTTAGGCAATGCTTCGATTTACACAAGATATCATTTTAGCCCTTCGGGCACAAGCCAATGAAGAAGAAGCTCGCATTATGTCTAAAAGCATGCGCGATTCCTTCGATTTCTTAGGAGTAAAAGTCATTAAGCGTCGCGAAGCCACTTACCCAATCTTCGACAAGAACCCGCCCAAAGACGGCGACGAACTTGCCGCAAGAGTCACGGATATGTGGGCTCAGCCGTATCGCGAAGTGCAATACGCCGCTTGTGATTACCTTTTTAAGCACAAAAATCTTCTCGGTGCGCAACATCTCAACTTTTTGAAGATGCTCATCAAGACGCGTCCATGGAAAGATACCGTTGACACGATTTCGACGAGCATTCTCGGAAATCTCGCGTGGAGAATCCCGCCCATTCGTCAAAAAATTGCGACATGGATCCGCGATCCCAACATTTGGGTACGCCGCAGCGTGATTTTGTTCCAATTACAATACCGCGATCACACCGACTGGAATTTGCTCAAGTCGTGCTGTTTACACTGCGCAAAAGACGAAAACGATTACATCCGCACTAGTATCGGACGCGCGCTTTCGGAATATGCTCGCATCAACCCAAATGAAGTCCGTCACTTTGTGATGAACACAGAACTTGCACCGCAAACTTCGCAAGAAGTCTTACGCAATATTTAACTTTTTCCATTTCAACTTGAAAAAAAAGAGTTTCCGAAGGAAACTCTTTTTTTAATGAGAAGTTCGAAATGAGAAATGTCCGCAGGTCCCGCCTAACTTATCATTTCTCATGAAACGCAACGTCAAAGCTTTGCTTCAAGTCTTCGATTAAATCGTTTGCATCTTCTAAGCCGACGGATAACCGAATCGTTTCGGGTAAAATATCTGCAGCTTTTTGGAGCTTCGGATTTAATTCGATATGCGTTGTGACCGAAGGATTGATGATTAAAGATTTTGCATCGCCGATATTTGCTTGCAAACTAAACACTTTCACCGCTTCCAAAAATTTTCGTCTGGTGTTCGCGTCGCCTTTTAAGCCAAAACTTAAAATCGCGCCCGCTCCCTTCGGAAAATATTTTTTTGCCAAAGCAGCGTAGCGGCTCCCTTTTGCATGCGGATGTTTCACCCACAAAACTTCGGGACGCGTTTCCAAAAATTCGACAATTTTTTCGGCGTTCGAAACTTGCTTTGCGATGCGTTCGGAAAGAGTTTCAATTCCAAGAATCACTAAGTATGCGCTGAATGGAGCAATGCACGCACCCAAATAATTCAAATAAATGGAACGGATGCGGCCTGTGAAAGGAGTTTCGGGGAAAACTTCTTGATACGAGCGCAACTTTTGCTGTTGCGAACGCAAGAAATACGGCTTCCCTGAAAACTGCGGAAACTTTCCGTTGTTCCAATCGAACTTGTTATTTTCCACAATTGCGCCTGCGACGACATTTCCGTGTCCGCTTAAACCTTTCGTCGCCGAATACACCACAACGTCTGCGCCAAAGTCAAATGGATTTAACAAGTAAGGCGTTGCAATCGTGTTGTCGACAATCAAAGGAATGTTGTGCTTGTGGGCAACCCGCGCAATTTCTTCGATGTCTAAAATCGTCGCATTCGGATTTGAAATACTTTCGATGAAAATCACCTTCGTATCTTCTCGAATAGATTTTTCAAAAGAAGAAACATCGTCAGGGTCTTCGACCAAATCGTATTTCACACCGAATTCGGAAAAGACTTGTTCCAAGCTATCGACCGAACCGCCATACGAACGCGCCGTCGCCAAAATGCGGCCCGAGCCCGCAGTCACATTGAGCAAAGCGTAAGTCACCGCAGCCATTCCCGAAGCGAGCGAAACCGCACCCGTTGCCCCTTTGTGTAGCGCAATCAAACGCGCTTCTAACGCATCCGAAGTCGGATTCGAAAGTCGCGTGTATAAAGCATCCGAAGAATCGAAATAAAACAAATCATCGGAGCGCTTCACCGTTTCAAGCGTGTAAGCTGTCGTCTGATAAATCGGCACCGAGACCGCGTGATTATGATCTTTGGGATCATAGCCCGCATGAAGTTTTAATGTATCAAATGAATAACTCATCGAGCCTCCTAGACTAAGTCATCGGCAAATTCAGAAATCGCTTTGTCCAAGCGCACAAAGATTTCGTCGATTTGTTCTTTCGTAATAATTAACGGCGGCGCGACGAGAATCGTGGAGCCTCCGCCCATCGTCAAAAGCCCGTACTTATTGCGCAAATCCGGAATCAAATTGCCGAGGAAAGCTTCGCCGTTTTTGTTTTTGCGAATGACGTCTTTATGATCTTTGCTGTAGCTAAATTCAATCGCACCGAAAAGTCCAATCGAACGCACATCGCCCACAGATTTATGCTTTGCTTTGAGTTCTGCAAGTTTCTGCTTTAAATAAGGTTCAAGTTCGAGCACGTGTTCTTTGACATTTAAGCGTTTGTATTCCTTAATGCAAGCAAGTGCTGCAGCAACGCCGAGCGGATGCGTGTTATAAGTAAGTCCCGCCGTAAAAGAATTCTGCGCATAATATTCGCCGATTTCTTTACTCACCAAGACGCCGCCGAGAGGCGCATACGCACTGTTTACGCCTTTTGCAAACGTGATGATATCAGGTTCAACATCTTCGCGCTGGCAGGCAAACCAATCGCCGCTGCGCAAGAATCCGCTCATCACTTCATCGCAGACAAGCAAGATGCCATACTTCTTCGTAATTTCGCGAAGGCCTTTCAAATATCCCTTCGGATACAAATAGACGCCGTTACTTCCCGTGACCGATTCAATGAAAAGGGCTGCGATGGTATCGGGACCTTCTTGCTGAATTTGATATTCGGTGCGAGCCAAGAAATGCTTCGTCGCTTCTTCTTCAGTTTTGAATTTAATGTCGTAGCCGTAAAGATGCGGCGCCGGGAATTTGATAAATCCAGGAATCGTCGGGAAAAGACTTGCGCGATCGCTTTCGCCCGTTAAACTGCTTGCTCCATAAGAGCTTCCGTGATACGATTCATACTTCGATAAAATTTTATCGCGGCCGGTAAATGCTTTGGCAAATCGAATTGCAAATTCATTCGCTTCGGAACCACCCAAAGTGAAAAGCACTTTGCCCATATTCTTCGGAGCGATTTCTTCAATCAAAAGCTTCGAAAGTTCGCCCGCTTCATCAAAGGCGTGGCGCGGCGCAATATAAGCCAAACGTTCTGCCTGCTTTTGAATTGCAGCGATAATATTTTTGTTGTTAAATCCGATGTTCACATTCACCAGCTGCGAAGAAACATCGATGTATTCTTTTCCCTTTTCATCGTAAACGTAAATGCCATTTGCATGATCGATGTGAAAAGGTTTGTAATCTTTATGCGGAGCATTCGCAAAGGAAAACAGATTGTATTTGCGAGCCGATTCGTAATCGTTAATAGAATTTGTCTGTGTCATGTTTTATCTCCTTGGTTAAATAAAATATTCGGGGTTAGGCTTTACTCTTGCCAGATTAAAGCGTTCTAAAATTTTCTTGCGCAGTTTTAAGAATTCTTCACTTCCGCGGTTGCGCGGGAAAGTTTCATCAATTGTTAAAACTTCGCTTATGCGCCCTGGGCGCGGTGTCATAATCACAATGCGATTTGACAAATAAATTGCCTCGTCAATATCGTGAGTGACAAGAATCATCGTCGTGTTATTCTTTTGTTTCAAATTCAAAAGCAAGTCTTGAATTTCGGCACGCGTAAACGAATCAAGAGCGCCCATCGGTTCATCGAGAAGCAAAACTTCGGGGTCGTTGATTAACGCCCGCGCAATCGCTACGCGCTGCGCCATGCCGCCGCTGATTTGATGCGGATAATTTTTTTCAAAACCGACGAGTCCAATTTTTTCAATAAATTCTTGCACCCGATTGGCGTTTTCCTTAAAGACTTTTCGCACTTTCAAACCGAGCGCAATATTTTCTTCGACGGTGAGCCATTCAAATAAGCAGCCTTGTTGAAAAACATAACCGCGCTTCGAATCCGTTCCTTTTACCGATTTTCCGTCGAGTAAAATTTCTCCGCTTTGCACCGCATCAAGCCCTGCTATTAAACGCAAAAGCGTTGTCTTTCCGCAGCCCGATGCACCGAGAATCGAAATAAATTCGCCGCGATGAACATTCAAATTGATGTCTTTCAAAATCAATTTTTGTTCACCCGTTTTTTCGTTTTCAAAAGAACGGTTCACTTGGCGAATGGATAAAACTTCATCTAAAATTTCATTCATGAAAAACTCCTAGCGAACGATTCCTTTTTGATAACGCAGCACATAATTTTGAATCGCAGAAACCACTTTCAAAATCGCGCCGAATAAAATTGCCATCACGAGAATTGCAGCAAAAACTTTGTAGTAAGCACTCCAAACTTTTGACGTGTTAATGTAGTAGCCAAGTCCGCCCGGCTGCCCCATCATTTCGGCCATCACAAGAGTCGTAAACGAAAATGCGCTAGCCGTTGTAATGCCTGTAAAAATTTGCGGCATCGCATGTGGAATCGCCACATGAAAAATTTGGAAAAATGAATTGGCTCCAAAAGTTTTGGCGAGTTCAAATTTCGCTTTCGGCGTCGAAAGAACGCCTTCGGCTGTCATCGTCGCAACCGGAAACCAAGCGCAAATCGCAATCAAAAATGTCGCCGCCAAAAACGAAGTCGGAAAAAGCGTCAAAGCAAAAGGCATCCACGCAACCGCAGGAATTACCCCGCTCACATTTAAAATCGGATTTACCCAATAACGAAATTTCGGAAACCATCCAATCAAAACTCCCGTGAGAATTCCCAAAAGAACACCGCTTAAAAATCCCGCAAAGAAAAGCCGAATCGAATACAGCGTATTTTGCAAAACAAAAGCGCCATCGCCTAAGAACGCATCGAGAATCACCGCGGGGCCCGGGAAAAACGGCTGCGGCAAAATCAAAAATTTCGTTCCCAACAAATCCCAGAGCGCAAGAAAAATTCCCAACGCAAAACGAAACTGCGCATGCGAATTAAACTTTTGAATTTTATAACGCGGAACTTTTCTCACATATAAAACAATCGTCGCCACCGCATAATACACGATAATCAACGCCAAAACAAATCGATACGCATCGTTATCGTTAATCAAAAATCCAAAGTAATCATACGATTTCAAATTCACGCCTTGGGCAACTTGCGGCACAAAGGCGTTTACCAAAATCGCAATCAAAAATCCAAGAATACTCAGCACAAAACTTTTCACAATCCAACTCCGTCCAGTTTCAAAAAATTTTTAGGCAAAAAATTCCTAACGTTACAAGCGCACTTGTAACTTCAAAAAATTTCGTCTTCAAATTTCTGTTAAAGTTTCAGTTCTTTCTTTTGACGCGCAAAATATAGACGCGAAAATTCATCTTGTCCAATACTATCTTTTTATGCCATGTTATAAAAATTTGTTATAGCAAATAAGGGGGCTGTGTATCAGCATTACAGGAAATATTACGAGGTGAGGGAAAATTCAAAAAGCCGCCCTTTCGGGCGGCTTTCTTTAATTCCATTTTGAATAGTCTTCGCATTTCATTCCCCAAATTTCACCGGCTTCGCTTCTCGATGTTCGCCGATTAATTTTTCCATCCAAATCATATCATACCACGTGTGAAATTTATAGCCGCTTTTGTGAAATGTGCCAACAAGAGTAAATCCCATTTTTTCGTGAAAATATTTGCTGTCATTGGTCAAATGCGAATCTTCTTTTTCAGAAACCGCGATGCACGCATTCATATTGAGAATTCCCATTTTCCGAAGAGAATTTTCTAACGATAAATAGAGCGATTTTCCAATTCCTTTTCGGCGGGAATTTTCTTGTAAAAATCTACAGCTTTAGAACATTCTTTCAATCGTCAAAAGAAATATCGATTTAAAAACAAATCAAAATTAACCATTTAAGTAAATTTATAAACTTTTTAGATTGACATTCAATGCTAAATTGATTATATTTCCATTGAATTCCAAACAGGAGACACATTATGGTATCATCTTTTGGCAAATTTTTACGGAATCTTAGAATGGATTTAGGCGAACTGCTACTTAACATGGCATGCAAGCTTGAAGTGTCCCCAGCTTTTCTTTCCAGCGTAGAAAATGGAAAGCGTAAAATTCCCGAAAATTGGTTATCAAAAATCAAAAAGTTATACAAGCTTAATGACGCTCAAGTCGCAAAGATGAAAGAAGCTTTTTATGATTCAAACAATGAAGTCGAAATTGGCTTAGAAAATTTACGGGAAAACCAAAGAAATTTAGCAATCGCTTTTGCTCGTAAATTGGAAACAATTCCCGATCAAGACATCCATAAAATTTTAAGAATTTTAGATAAGGAGAAAAATTAGTGAATTTCAAAGCAACAGCTTTATCTATAAAAGATATTAGACAAATTGTCAAATTAATCCGCAAAAAATGTGGCCTTGAAAATTGCCATAATATTCCAGTTTGTGAACTGTTTGAATGGGTTTTAAACAAACTATTCGATGAAGTGGAATGGGAAATTGTTCCTAAATCAAAAATGGCTGAAGAAGGCATAACCTTCACTGGGCTTCATTGTATAAAAATAAGAGAAGATGTTTACATCAATGCTTGTCAAGGGGACGGCAGAGCTCGTTTTACAATCATGCATGAAATCGGACATTTTATTTTACATGATCCAACCCGTGTTGCTTTATGTAGGCTTGCACCAGGAGAAAGGCTTCGCGCATTTGAAGACCCCGAATGGCAGGCAGACACTTTTGCTGCAGAATTTTTAATGGATTTAGACCTTATCAAAGGTATGGAATATAAGCAGATTTCTGCTGTTTGCGGAGTAACATTTAGAGCTGCCCAAACAAGAATTGCGAAATTACAAAAGGAGGGTTCTAACTAAAAAACACCACCCATTTTAAAATTTAAACAAGTCCTGTACAGCGAATACAGGCTATTAAGAAACTGCATCAGCAGATTTTAGTTAACGACTAACTGATCTGTCTTGATGTTCAAACATTTTATTGTCGTAAAACGACAAAGGTATTTTATGTCAAGACAATTCTTTGACAAATTAAGGCGTTGTGTACCTTCTACTTTTGAGGAGGATTCACATGGGAACAAGTAAACCGGGGCGCTATATGAATACAAAAGGAAGCGCCCAAACGATGAGTCAATTTGCACTGATTCATGCATCAGAAGGTAGATTTACCAAACCGCAGAAGTCTGCAATAAAATTACGACTTGCTGCTGGTGGACATAGTCAAAAAGGATTAGAGTTGCTTGAAAAATATGGAATAAAGTATAACATTGTAAAAACCTATCCTAATGGAGTTCGTGTAGGAAATATTCCTAATCATCAAGCAAAACGTAAGCGATTAGGTATAAGCCAAACATGGTTTCCATCATCTTGGAATGAAAAGAAGATTAAGCGAGCGGCAGAACATGTTGCTCGATTATACAGAAACCGCAATGCCCCAGACGGATTAACTATATTCGGAACATATAAAGGTGTTCGTGTGGGGGTTATGAAAACGAACGGACAAATCGCAACAGCTTTTCCTGACAAATTTCAACCTTGAGGATTAAAATGATTGATGTTAAAGAATACAAAGCAATCATTGCAGAACGCAAAAGAATCGCAGTCGAAACTGATGATAATTGGGACTACGGCATCGAAATGTGCTGGAATAAATTGATAGACATGCTGACAAAAGATATCAATGAAACGATTGATTTTCTTGAAAATGTTTGCAGTCCCGACGAAATCAATTGGACGAGTGAAATTTTTGAAGACATCGTTCAAAAAACAAACTCAAAAGAATTCGTCGCAGCGCTTCATCGAATTTACGAAAAGATGCCTGAAGATGTAAAGCAATCTATCGCAGTCGATATAAAGTATGCCGATTTATCCTTAGATTAAATCAAAAATCGCAAAATTACAAAAGGAGGAATCTAACTAAAATTATCATCCATTTTAGAGTTTAAACAAGAACTGTACAGCGAATACAGTCAATTAGTAAAAAACATCAGCAGATTTTAGTTAACGACTAACTGATTTGTCTTGATGTTCAAACATTTTGATCGTCGTAAAACGACGAAAGGATTTTTATATCAAGACAAATCGTTGACAGATTAAGCCTTTGTGTACCTTCTACTTTTGAGGAGGATTCACATGGGAACAAGTAAACCGGGGCGCTATATGAATACGAAAGGAAGCGCCAGAACAATGAGTCAATTTGCATTGGTTCATGCATCAGAAGGCAGATTTACCAAACCGCAGAAGTCTGCAATAAAATTACGACTTGCTGCTGGTGGACATAGTCAAAAAGGATTAGAGTTGCTCCAAAAATACGGAATAGAGTATAACATCGTAAAAATATATTCAAATGGAGTTCGCGTTGGAAATATTCCAAACCACAAAGAAAAGCACGGTTCTGTCAAATAAACTGTGTCATTTAGTTTTTGTTAGCTAAAAAAAGAGCTTTGAAATTTCAAAATTGAAGAAGCGAAAAGCAAAATCAAAGCGTTGTTTTTTCAACTCGATTTTGTCTTTGCGACAACTTCAAATTTCTCCTTTTGAAGCAATTCAAATATAATAAGAAATGATAAAATTGTCATTCCTTGTTTGAAAAATCATCCAATTAAAGTTTTTGTGTTTCCGTTTGGGGGCGGAGAAAATTCATTTTGGAATTGGTCTTTGGAAACACGGATTCTATTGCGTCCGGAAAGCCTGAAAGTCCGTCTACACAAGCGATGAGAATGTCTTCCACTCCGCGATTTTTCA
>NZ_QGHD01000005.1 GCF_003148885.1 Hallerella porci
TATTTAGCAATGTTTATATGAATGCATTGGATCAATTTGTAAAACGCACTTTGAAATGTAAACATTACGGGCGCTACGTCGATGATTCGTTTATCGTTTCATCAAGTAAAACCGAACTTGAAAATTTGATTTTTCCGATTCAAAATTTTTTGAAAAATGAGCTCGGGCTTGAACTGCATCCACAAAAAACAAAAATCGAAAATGCGTATTGGGGAGTTCAATTTTTGGGCGGATTTTTACTGCCTTATAGAAATTACATCGCAAACTCGACATTCAAACGCATGCAGAAAAAACTCAAGCTTTTGCCATATCGAACAGACGTTGACGTAGAAAATTCTCTGCAGTCGTATTTAGGAATGCTTTCGCACTATAAAAATTTTAACCTTTTGCGGGGAAGTGATATTCCTAAATCGCCCAAGGCGCTTTAAAAATGAGAAATTCGTTTCCCTTTTGCTTCCGCAAAAGGGAAAGCCCGCTTTGCTATGCGAATGCCTCAAATCCTTTTGAAGTGTCTATGCAAAGTTGCAGGAATGTTCAAAACCCTTTTGAAGTGCCTATGCAGAGTTGCATGAAGAGTTCAAAAGCAATTTGAATGTTTCTCGCAGCGTTGCACGAAAAAATGAGGGATTTAGATGTGGAATTCGGGGCGTTGCGGGGTGTCCCCGCAGAGGGGGTAGCGGGAAACGCGCGGTGGGGATTTTATTTTTGATTTTATCGCGCGGTTCACGCGAGGGGGAGGCTTCCCCCCTTGTTTGTTTTTATTTTCTTTTCTTTTGCGAGGAAAATTTTTATTTTATGGGCAAATTCAAAAAAGGAAATTTTATGAAAAAACTTTTGGCTCTTGGTATGGCTGCGGCTTTGCTCGCGGGTTGCAATGATCTTGGTGCAAAATCGGGCAAGACAAGTCTTGTGACGGAAAAGGATAAGTATAGTTATGCGCTCGGCGCAAATTTCGGTTCGCAGGCGCATTATCAGTTGGTGACCCGCGATTCGGTCGCGCTCGATTTGGATGCGTTCTATCAAGGTTTTAAGGAACGTTATTTGGCGGATAGCGCAAATTATTTGATGAATGATTCGTTGGTTTATGCGACTTTGAATGCGTTCTCGCAGGATTTGCAGAAGAAGAAAATGGAAAAGGATAGCATCGCTTCGGCAAAGAATCTCGCGGAACAAGAAGAATTCCTCGCAAAGAATAAGACGGCTGAAGGCGTGATTACGACGGAAAGCGGTTTGCAATATAAGGTGATTACCGAAGGCAATGGCGCGATTCCGACGGATTCGTCGATTGTGTCGGTGCATTATACGGGCACTCTTTTGAACGGCAAAGAATTTGATAGTTCGGTGAAGCGCGGTCAGCCGGCAGAATTCCCGGTGGGCGCTGTGATTCCGGGCTGGACGGAATTGTTGAAGTTGATGAAGGTCGGCGGAAAGGTGCAGGCTTGGATTCCGAGCGCTCTCGGTTATGGTCCGAGCGGTCGTCAGCCGATGATTCCGGGCAATAGCCTTCTCATTTTCGAAGTGGAATTGTTGGAGATTAAGGCGCCGGCTGCGAAGTAATCGCTGCATTTGGTTTCAGCCCGCTGTTTTGGCGGGCTGTTTTTTTTGATTGGATTTTTTTGCGTGGTGGCGAATGAAATTTTGGCGCATTTCTTGGTTTGCTTTTTTTAGCGCGACGATTTTTTTGTCGGCGTGTTTTGAGTCGGGAAAAATTGAATCGTTAGATGGTGAAATTCAGCAGGCGAATTTGCAGTTGGCGAATGCGCAGACAAGTCTTGCGACTTATGTGGCGAAGCGTCCGCAGCGGCTTTCGGTTTTGAGCGATACGGTGAAAGCGGGCGAGGGTTTGTATCAAGTGCTAGAACGTTTGCAGGTGAATTTTAATGATAAGCGTTCGATTGTGCTTGCGATTCAAGATAGCGTGGAGCTTTCGAATTTGCGGGTGGGGCAAGCGTTTCATGTGGCGCAAGATTCGCTCGGAAATGTGCAAGTGTTTCGTTATGCGCCAAATCCGGCGACGGTGCATTTGCTTTTGAAAGAAAATGATGGCTTTGTTTACAAGTTGGTGGCGAAGCCGCTCGTGGTAAAACAATCGGTTTTTGAAGGTTTTATTGCGAAGGGCGGAACGTTACACGAGACTCTTCTTTCGGTCGGAATTCCGGCGCGGATGTCGGGAATTGTCGCGGGAGTTTTACAATGCAAAATTCCTTTTTCGAGTGTGCAGCCGGGAGACCGTTTCCGGATTATGCTCGAGGAATCTTTTTATCAAGACAGTATTTGGATTGCGGGGAAAGTAATTTACGCAGAATTTGATGGGCGGACTGTCGGACATCACGAGGCATTTTTGTATGCGGATCCCGATCCGAAGAGCACTTACAATGCGCATTATACGGAATCGGGGGAAGCGTTGATTTTTGACGGTTTGCGTTATCCGCTCGATCGATTGCATATTACGAGTCCGTTCGGCGTGCGCATTCATCCGGTGACAGGACAGCGCAAAATGCATAGCGGAATTGATTACGGTAGTCCGAAGGGTTCGCCGGTTTATGCAGTGGCGAAGGGAAAAGTCATCGTCTCGGGTTATGATGAATATAGTGGCAATAAAATTGCGATTAAGCATGCGGATAATTCGGTGAGTTATTATATGCATTTGAGTTCGCGCGGTGTCGGCGTGGGGCAGCAAGTGACGGGCGGTCAGGTGATTGGACGTGTCGGAAGCACTGGCCGGAGCACGGGTCCGCATTTGCATTTGGGATTTAAAAATGCGCAAGGACAATGGATCAATCCGAAGTCGAAGACGATGATTGCGACGCCGAAATTGCAAGGGGAACGCCTTGCGCGGTTACAGTCGCAAGTGAAACGCATCCGCGAAGATGTTTTGAAAACCGAAGCGGAAACGCCGCGAGAATTTGAAGGCTCATCGGTGAAAGTCAAACAGCGAAAAATTTAACGGTGGGCGTTGTTTTTGGACAACGCTCTTTTTGAAATTTTTCGGAAATCCCATTTTGACGAGTTAGATTTATTCAAAAACAATGGGATGGTTTTATGCGTTTTCAAAAAATTTTTGCAGGCATTTTGCTGACTTGTGCGTTTGGAATTGGCGAAGCTGCTGTTCCCAAATCCGAAGTGGTTACGCTTCCTTCTGATGTGAATTTAGGCGGCGGCGATGTCGTGGGTTCGCAGTTGATCGCTGCGACTTATAATGCGGGGAATGGCCCTGGAATTTGGATTGTCGCGGACGGCGGTTTTCGTTTGTATCATAATGGTGCTCTCCTTGCCGAAGAAAATCAAGCGGGGCGCGTGCGATTTATTCCGATGACTTTTTTGCCAGGTGAAAATGCCATTTCCGTTGTGGGCGTGAATGGTTCGGGGGCGCCGGGCGTTTTGGTGCAAATCGACGATTTGGATAAATCGTATTATTCGGGCTCTTCGTGGAAAGCAAAGCCGAGCGTCGGAAATGCAAACTGGAAACAGAAAGGTCGCGATTTATCGCAGTGGGGCGCTGCGACCGAACTTTCTTACGCAAATTCTAAAATGCCAAGCGGCGGCGCGTTAAATGGCTTTGCCAAAAATACGCAGGCGAAATGGATTTGGAGCGGTTCGGAATCGGATAAAAATGCCGTCTTGCTTTTCAATTTGAATATTCAAGCCGAAGGCTTTGGCGCTGTCACCACGGGCGGCGATAAAGGAAAAATCGTTATCGCGAAAGATTCTTTAGAAGTCCGCAAATATTTGCAAAGTAATGATGCGGTCACCATTTTAATTCCCGAAGGCACTTACGATTTTCGTCAATTTCGCAATGCGGCGACCGAAGCGAAAAAGGCAAATCGCACTTGGTGCAAAACGACTTGCTCCGAAAAAAATGCGGTGACCGGGAAAACAAATACATTTTACCGCATCGCATTCGAAGCGAATTCGTGTCAGTCTTTGGGCGAATCGAATTTGCAAATCGTTCAAGAAAGTGAAAATTTGAAAAAGTGGGATAATTGGATTACGATTAAAGCGAATAAAAGTTTAATCGGTATGGGGCGCGGCGCCAATTTGCGCGGGGCTTCGCTCAACAATCGCGCATACGAAGGCGGACACAATAACATTTACAGAAACTTGGCGATTTACGATGTGAATCCGCATTTGATTGAAGCGGGCGATGGACTTGAAACTTCGGGCAATAAAGATTCGCACATTAAAAATTTCTGGGCAGATCATGTGAGCTATAAATGGATTAGCGATGGACTCGATATGGAATTTGTCGATAATGCGACGATTAGCTTTTTGGATTTTGACGGTGCAAACGAATATAATTGCTGGGGAACAGACCCTTATATGTCACTTGTCGAAGATGCGCATTTAACATTTGCGAATAATTATTGGCATAATACATACGGCCGCGTTCCGAAAGTCACCGGAGAAAATGATGGTTCGCAAGTTCATTTGTATAATCAATTCGTTGATGGAAATCGCTTCTTTATCGCAGGCGCAAATGGTCATAGCGCAAATGCAAAAGCATACGTGCGTTACGAAAACAGTTACATTAAAAATGGCAAAGGTTATTTAGCCGAATGGGGCGATAACGGCTACGTTTACTTTAGCGGGATTACTTTAGATAACACGAGCAAACAACATCGTTACAATGGTTCTGTGCAAAGTGGAATTCCGCAAGCGGAAACATTTACGCCGAAGTATTCTTTTGTAAAACGCGATGTCGCAAGTTTACCAAATGAACTTCCAAATATTACCGGCGTGGGCGGGCGTTATGGGAAAATGCCTTCTTACGATCAAGCGTTTGGACAAAGCAATCAAGCGGCAAGTGTAAGCGTTTCCGTTTCGAATGCAAAAGTTTCTTTAGGCGATGAAGTGACTTTATCGGCAACGGCGAAAGATAACGATGGCTCGGTTCAAAAAGTGGATTTTTATGTCGGAAATACTTTAGTCGGTTCTGTAAATTCTGCGCCTTATCAAGTCAAAGTTTCGGGGCTTGAAGCGGGCGAATATTCTGCGGTTGCCGTCGCGACGGACAATTCGAATTTAACGCAAATGTCAGGCTTTGTAACGTTTAGCGTCGAAGGCGAAAGTTATCCAAGCATTGCCAAATGCGGCGGCGGTTCGAGTTCGCAAGCGATTACATTGGGCGAAGCCATTACCGATTTTTGTTACACGTGGACGGGCGCCGAAACGGTTATCGCCGAAGGTTTCCCAAAAGGAATTTTGACCGAAATCGATAACGAAAATCGGAAAATTTCCATCAGCGGAACGCCGACAGAAGCGGGCTCATTTAGTTTTAGGGTCACGGCTACGGCAAACGATTCCACCTTTAAAAAGTCTGGAAAAATCGTGGTGACCGATCCGAATGCAAGTTCATCGAGCAGTGAAATTTCAAGTTCGTCTTCGGCAACGGATACAATTCCCGAAGCCATTTTGCGTCAGTTGCGCTTGTCGCATAATGCTGCGGTTTTCTATCGCGCATTTGATTTGCAAGGTCGCCCGATTTATGCCGGGAAACAAAAGCCCAAGTTGCAAAATGTGCGCGCGATTATCGTCGAATATAGCGCACAAGGCGTTCGCCGAATTATTCCGTAATCATTCTCTCTTCCTGCAAAAAACGGAGTTCTTTTAGAACTCCGCTTTTCATTTTCACCGAAATTTTTTACCAAGCGCATTTGAAGGTTTGAACATTTCCGATAATCACAATCGTGGCGCCTGCGGGGAATAAACTGGATTCAACTTGGCTATAAGTATAATCTGATTTATTCCACACTTCTTTGTCGTTTACTAAGATGGTGCAACTGCCACCGCATTGTAAAGCTACAGGATTTTCGCATTGATTTTCGGCGAGGCTGTAAGTGCCCGCAGAAAGCGGAAGATTTTCTTTGGTTAAAGAAATTTTTTCCAGTTCGCTGCTCGAACTTTCCGCGCTCGACGAAGACACGGAGCTAGAACTTTTTTGGGAAGAACTGCTTTCCGCGCTTGACGAAGACACGGAGCTAGAACTTTTTTGGGAAGAACTACTTTCCGCGCTTGACGAAATTTCGCTGTTTGAACTCGAAGGAATTTTTCCGCCGCCGTTTGCTTTGCATTCTGCGTTTCCTTGACAAGCGCTCACTGCGGAATCGATTAGTCCCGCATAATAATTTTCATCTTGTAAATAACGCAGAGTGTCATCGTTGGAATCGATGTCGGCAACGCTACCCGAGCCGCATGAGATGAAAAAACTCGAAGTGAAAATTCCTGTAAATCCCAAAACTTTTTTCATAGAAGCTTCCAAATTTATTCTTCTTCTGGATTGATTTTTCGCTTGCCCGTAATAAATTGTTTGACGAAAGGATTTGTGGTATTTTTGATTTCGTCAACGGTACCGACTTCGATAATGCGGCCTTTGTAAAGCATCGCAATGCGATCGGCGACTTTGAACGCGCTCACCATATCGTGAGTCACGACGACAGAAGTGACGCCGAGTTTACTTTGCATGTCTAAAATCAAATCGTTGATGACATCGCTTGTAATCGGATCCAAACCGGTTGTCGGTTCATCGTAAAGAAGAATTTCGGGATTGAGCGCAATGGCGCGGGCAAGGGCAACGCGTTTCCGCATACCGCCCGAAAGTTCGCTCGGCATTTTGCTGCGGAATTCGGGAACGAGATTGATGAGTTTCAATTTTTCGGTGACGATTTCTTGCACGCGTTTTTCAGAAAGTTCGGGATGATGTTCTCGTAAAGCGAATGCGATATTTTCGCCGGTATCCATACTATCAAAAAGAGCACCGCTTTGGAAAAGCATTCCCATTTTTTTGCGAATCGTTCTCGTGTCAAAAGATTTTGGCGTGCTAATCGTAACGCCGTCGACGATGACTTCGCCGCCATCGGGTTGGAGAAGCCCAATCATGTGTTTTAAAATCACCGATTTTCCGCCGCCCGATTGTCCGATGATGACCATCGTTTCACCGCGACGAATGTCCAAGTTAACATCGGCTAAAACAGTTTGAGGACCAAAACTTTTTTGCAGCCCGCGGAGCTGAATCATAATATCATTCGGATCGATATTCACATTGGGCATAAACAAAATCCTATTGGAAAAGGAGAGCGTCGGTCGCTAAATCCAAGATGAGAATCATTAAACAGCAAGAAACCACAGCATCTTTTGTCGCAAGTCCTACGCCGCGGGCACCGGGCGCTGCATTGATTCCGTGAAACCATCCCAGTAAAAAAATGACTACGCCGAAGACAAATGATTTGATAATTCCGCCGGCAAGGTCGAGCGGATTAAAGAGATATTGCATTCCGGTGTAAAATGTATAAGAAGAAATATCAAGAGCGAGAACGGCGACAATCCATCCGCCGATGAGCGCTAAGCAATTCGAAATAATCGTTAAGCAAGGAACCATTGTAAAGAAAGCGACGAATCGCGGCATCGCTAAAAAGCGGTAAGGGTCGAGCCCTAAAACTTCGTGTGCATCGAGTTCTTCTTTTTCTCGCATAGAGGCAATTTCTGCGGCGAGCGCACTGCCGACGCGTCCTGCTAAAACGAGTGCGGTTAAAAGAGGGCCGAGTTCGATTAAAACCATTTTGCACGCAGCTGTTCCGACCCATTTATCGGCGACGAGTCCGCGGAATTGAAACGATGCTTGCACCGTTGCGACCATTCCTGTAAAAATCGAAGTCACAAAAAGAAGTGGCATCGACGAAACGCCAATCGAGACCATTTGCTTTAACACAAGTCCCCAAGTGCGAAAAGCATACGGCACTTGACGAAGTGTAAAGCAGAGAATGCAACAAAGTTCTCCAACGCTCGAGATGCCTCCGACGACGATTTTTCCTAGGAACTGCAAAGGCGCAAAAATTTTCACCATTACACTCCGATGTCATCGAGCGACCCAAAGTCCGAGCCGCCGCCATTTCCCGCTTCTTCTTCGGGAATGTAATTTTCGAATTTTGTGTATTGCGGAATCCACGTGAGGTCAATATCTGCAGTCGCTCCGTTACGATGCTTGGCGACGAGAAGTTGCGCTTTATTTTTGTCGGCTTCATCGTGGCTGCGGTAGAACGGACGTTCGATAAACCAAACCATGTCAGCGTCTTGTTCGATAGAGCCCGATTCACGCAAGTCCGAAAGTTGCGGACGCGTTTTGCCTCCGCGGACAGCGTCTGCGCGGTCTTCGGTTTTACGCGAAAGCTGAGCGAGTGCGATGACTGGGATTTTCAAATCTTTGGCGAGAACTTTTAAACCACGCGAAATGGCGCCGACGGCGACAGCGCGGTTTTCTTCTTTGCCCGTTTTCATCAGCTGTAAATAATCGACGATGACCAAGTCTAAACCGACTTTGCGTTTTAAACTGCGGCATTTTGAAAGTAATTCCATAATTCCTAAATCCAAATTGTCGTCCACATAAAGTGAATTCGCTTGGACGATTCGGCTCGCTGTGCCCGGGAGCTTTGCAAATTCATCGCGGTTCAAATGTCCTGCACGGAACTTGGAAAGTTCAAGCCCAGCCATCGAACAAATGATACGCTGCATTAACTGTTCTGCGCCCATTTCGAGGCTGAAAAACGCAACTTTTTTTCCGTAATTGATGCTAGAATTCGAAGCGAGAGTGAGCGCAAACGCTGACTTTCCCATACCCGGACGCCCCGCGAGAATAATCAAATCGGAAGGCTGAAGCCCATTGGTTAAACGATCTAAATCCGTAAATCCTGTCGGACAACCGGAAAGTCCATCGCGACGATTTTCCACCGCTTTTAAAACTTCTTGCACCACATCGCCCGCAGGACGCAGAGAATTTTTCACCTGCTTTTCGGCGAGTGACATCACAGAACCTTCGACTTTCGAAATAATTTCGTCGGGTTCTGCGGTCGGGTCTTCGGCTTCTCGAATCGCTTCGTTCGAAACATTGATGAGGCGGCGAAGAACCGCTTTCTTCTGAATAATTTCTGCGTGATACCGCGCGTTGGCGCCGCTCGCCACCGATTCGATGAGCTTGAGCAAATATTCTACGCCACCGACAGCTTCTAATTTGCCCTCTTTTTCGAGCGCATTTTGCAAAGTAACTTCGTCAATCGGCGTGTTCATCTGCGAAAGTTTCTGCAAAACTTCCCAAATAATTTTGTGCCGTTCTTGATAAAAGTCGTCGGGATTGAGAAGAGAAATTACATCGGACAGAACGTTCGAATCTTGCATTACGCCGCCGAGCAAATTGACTTCTGCTTCGGCTGCTTGCGGAGCGCTTCGCCCGCTATATTCGTAATTTTCGCTATTCTTAGCCATTAAAATAGATAATAGAAATTTTTCGTTTTTGTGTTTTGCAAAGAAATTTTTCGAGGCGGTAAAGACCTAAAAATTTTTCGTTTTTCATTTTCTTGCGCACGATTCACTCATCATTTTCGACTATCATTTTCTAATTATCACAAAATTTTATCAATCATTGAAAATGATAAATTTTATTGAAATAATATATTAGACGTATGAGTGTAGACTGACTAACTTTTGCACGTCATTCAAAAAAGGAGCTAATATGCCTGATTTTCTTGAAGCCACGATGCTTGTTTGTTTCGGTCTTTCTTGGCCGATTTCCGTGTGGAAAAATATTAAATCGCACACGGCAAAAAATATGAGCATGCGTTTTAACTTGCTGATTATCTTTGGCTATATCGCAGGAATCCTTGCGAAGTGCTATCTGCATGCGTGGAATTATGTGCTCGCCATTTACGTGCTCAACTTGGTCATCGTTTCGTGCAATGTGTTGGTTTATTACCGCAATAAAAAATACGATGCAAAGGACGAATTGTTGAAAAACTTTGCGGTGTAAATTGCAGAGGAGTTCATCATGAAAATGATTTATCCGCTGTTTCTTTTGGCGCTTGCGTTCGTTTTCTTCGGTTGCAATGAAAGTCATTCTTGCATTTACAATCCCGATAACGAAACTCTCCATTGCGTCGAAAAAACATATAAGACGAAAACGATTGGCGATAAAGTTTGGCTTGCAGAAAATTTGGATTACATGGTAGAATTCAGTTTCTGCTACGGCGATGATTTTGAAAAGTGTAATGAGTTTGGACGCCTTTACACGTGGGATGCTGCGATGGAATACAATCCGATGAATAAGGATGCTTCGAATCGCGGCGTATGTCCTGCGGGTTGGCACATTCCGACCGTCAGCGAATTTGAGGCTGCTCTTCAAACCGATCCGAATTCTTCGGCGTTGCAATTCTTAAAATCCGGATTCCGCTATTACGATGATTCGTATGTGGACATGGGAAAGAATGCGACATTCTGGACTGCTTCGGAATACGATGGCGCGAGAGCTTACTTGGTCCGCATCGACGATAACGAAGTGAAACTCGAACACTTTAATAAAAATATCGCAGGCTCGCTCCGCTGCGTGAAAAATGAAAGCGCACAAGTGGCGCAGAAAAATTGATAATGATTTGTTGATAACGAATGCGGCGCGCCTTTGGCGCGCTGTTTTTATACGCGGCGTAGCCGCCATTCTTTATTTTCAAACGCATCGTTTGACGGTGCTTTTTTTATATTTTCAGCATGGCTTCCGTTTCTGAAATGATTCGTAAACGTTCTCCTTTTTTACAAGAAGAATCCGCTGTTTTTCAAGAGCTTTTAACATTCTTTGGGGAAAAGGCGCAGATCGCTCCGGACTTTCATGATTTGCAAGAATTTTTGGCGCCGAGGCGACTTTATCGGGTCATCAAAATTTCGGGAACTTCGTTTATGAAATGCGCTTATGCGTTGGTCGATAATTTCCCAGAATGTACGCGGGCGCTTGGAATGCTTCGCTATTATCGTTCGTCGGGTTCTATTTTTTGGGGCGACGTGGAAAAAGCAGAAAATATCATTTCCAATTCGTTAACGATGGATGTTTACGGTTGGGCGCCAGATTCGTTCACCGTTTTTGAAGGCGAAAAAGACGGTAAATTTGAATTGACCGCAATTCTCGCTTTTTAATTTTTCTTATAAAAATTCAAAAAGAATAATGCCCGGAATTTTTCCGGTTCCGACCCAACTATTTAAATATTCCACTAATTCGTGATCGACGACTTTGTTGAATTTATACGAAGCGTCGCGCAAAATCGGAAGTTTACCGCGGTCTAAAATTAAAAATCCCGTGTGCACAATGTCGAGAGAATTGAGTTTGCTTACGAATCCGATTCCGCGAACGGTGCGTTCTCCTTGCCACGGCGAGCCTGCAAATTCAATCGCTTTTTCGAGAGGCAAATACCGCAGATATAATTTCGTATCGGGCTCCGAAACTTGGATATTTTTCGTTTTGAAAAATTCTTTTTTCGAAATAATGCGTTCGACAAGAGTATCGTTCGGAAGCGCAATTTGACGGGCGAATTTTCCTTCGCCAATCCAATCGACGACGAAATAATGTTTGCGGAAACGGTAAGAAATTTTTCCGTCGATGTAACGGAGTTTTTGTAACACGCTAAAAATGCTGTCATCGCTTGGACTTTTTGCGAGAGCGAGAACGTGTTCAATGAAAGTTACGCAATCGAGAGAATCCGTATTGATCATCGGCATCGGAGAAATGGAATCGCGGAAGCCTTCGCCAGTGGGACCGCCGTGACCGTAAGGAATATCGAGAAATTTTTCGGAGAAAAATCGAATGCGATTTTCCAGTCCCGTAATCGAACTTCCTTGATGATACAAATCTTTCATCGTGAGCAAAGAATTGTAGCCGTTATTTGCCGCGCGGTAAATGCAAGACCAAATTGAATCAAGCGCATCTTTGGTAACGTTGTCGGGAATTTTTCCAGTCTTATTAAAATACGAAGCGATGAGAAGAGTGTCGCCGTCGATCGTGGGCATAAAACCGACAAGTCCGTGCGTTTCGTTGATGAATCCGGTTTTGAATCGAATGCACCACGCGTAATCTAAATTCTGCATCCGTTTTGCGCCGCTTCCGATTCCAGGTCCCGCAAAACTTTGAATGTAAAATTTTCCTTTGGGATGTCGCGCCATCGCTGCGAGTAATTGCGTTTCCGCAGACGGTTTGAGTTTGTTATCGGGCGAAAGTCCGCAGCCGTCAAAGAGCACAAAATCATCGGGATTTAAATGCAGTTTTTGCAAAAATTCTTTCACGCCTTTGCGTCCATTTTCCACATTTCCCGTTTGATATTTGACGGCAGAAAAATTGCGAAAGAGCGCTTCGGCATGTAAATTTTGACTGCGCTGATTGATTTCATCGAGGAAACTTAAAAGCGGCGTGCCTTCAAAAGAAAAGGAAACAAGTTCAATGCCGCTCGGAATTGTCGAATCGATTGCAACGGTAATATTGCGGTCTTTTAATGCGTGCAAAAATGCGGCTTCAAAATAGCGATTCGGATTGCGCACCGGAATGACGACGGCTGCATTTTTCACATTTTTTCCGATGCTTCCCGAAATGGTGAAAATCGGTTTATCCGGATCGAGAGCGTAACGCCATTTGCGACGATTGCCGTTGACGGTTTTTAATGTGTTGTTAATTTGTACGTAACCAATGTCAGGCTCCACGGTAATTTTCGCCGAATCATTTTCGTTTTCACCGGGATCGATATGAATGAGAGCGCAATTATCGTTGAAAATAAGTGGCGTTACCTCGGCGCCATACCACGAAAGGAAATAATTTGACCGCCAATGTTCTGGCTTTCGCGGACCCGAGAAATAAGAGGTGTCTAGCTCCGTGCGGATTTGTAGCGTGTCAATTCCTTTGGCGCGAATTGAATCGGCGAGACTATGCAAAATGTAAAATGGTTCTGCATAAAAACGCCCCGAAATTCCGGGATCGCCTTCTCCGCGTAAACGGATAACGCCGCGGAAAGTTTTGCCGCTGATGCTGCCCGCTAATTGCACCGAAGTTTTTGCTCGAAATTGAAGCGGTAAAAAATCAAGCGCCGCCGCCGTTGTGACGGTTTTTAATGTACTCGCCGGCGTAAAAAAAGAATCCGATTGAACGGAAATGAGTTCGTTTCCGGAATGCAGCGACCGAATGGAAATGCCAAATTTAGAACCCGGAACCATCGAGTCGGCGATGGTTTGATAATCCGAAGAATTCAAAAAAAGTTTCGGCGTAAACGCCACCGAATCTTTCCCATTTTCTTTGGCAAAAATTGCGGATGCGATGAGCAAAATGGTGAAGAAAATCGGCTTCATTTTGCACTCGGAATTTCGAAATTTGCACCGCTGAACATTTTTAAATCTTTCCAGTAAGCGGGATAAGTTTTGTTCACGCAGAGCGGATCTAAAATGCGAATTTTTTGGGAACGAGAAATGCCGAAAGCCGCAAGGCTCATGCACATCGCCATTCGATGATCATTATAAGTTTCAAATTCTGCGGGGAGAAATTCGTCGGGCGGTGTAATCGTAATCGAATTTTCTGTCGTCGAAATTTTTGCGCCGGTTTTTGAAAGTTCTGCTTTCATCGCTGCGAGACGATCGGTTTCTTTGACTTTCCAACTGCCTATGCCGCGGATTGTGCTCGTGCCATTAGCAAAAAGGCAAAGCGCTGCAACGGTCATCGCAGCATCGGGAATCGAAGACAAATCGCAGTCGATTTTTTGAAGCGGAAATTGGCCGCGCTTGCAATCGATGAAACCTTTTCCGTAAACGATTTCTGCTCCCATTTGCGACAAAACTTCTGCAAAATAAACATCGCCTTGCATGCTGTTTTGATCGATGCCGTATAAGCGAACGGGACCGCCTGCAATCGCAGCCGAAGCAAAAGCATAACTTGCGCTCGACGCATCGCCTTCGACAGTGTAATCGCCCGGCGAAATGTAGCCCGTATTCGGTACGCAGAATTTTTGGAAATTTTCGTTTTCAACATGCACGCCGAATTCTTGCATCATCCGAAGAGTCATCGCAACGTAGGGCTTCGAAATGAGTTCGCCATCGACGAGAATGGTCAGCGGATTTTCCATGCAAGGAGCAGCCAAAAGAACTGCGGTCAAATATTGGCTCGAAATATTTCCTTTGATGTGCATCGTGCCGCCGCCGAGACCGTTTGCGTGAATGACGACGGGCGGAAATCCTTCTTTTTCGGCGTAGTCAATTTTGGCGCCGACTTGAATGAGCGCATCCACTAAATCGCGGATGGGGCGTTCTTTCATGCGGTCAATTCCGGTGAGTGTAAAATCTCCGTTTCCAAGAGAAGCTGCCGCGGTTAAAAAGCGAATCGAAGTTCCCGAATTTCCGATGAAAAGTTCCGCCTTTTTGCTTGAAAATTTTCCGCTTGCGCCCGAAATTTCTGCGTCTTTAAAATCGTTTGAAAATCGCATGTTGGCGATGCCCAATTTTTTTAACGATTCCGCCATGTAATGCGTGTCATCGCTCCACAATAAATTGTGCAAATGCGTTGTGCCGCGGGCAAGAGCTGCGAGTAAAAGCGCTCGATTTGTAATACTTTTGGAGCCAGGAAGGCAAAGTTCTCCCAGAAAATGGTTTAAATAGGGAATATCCAAAAAAGTTGTATTCAAAGAATGCGTATTCATAATTTCAAATTTAGATTATTTTATAGAAGAAGACAAAAGAGGAACCGATGAAACAGACGGACGGAAATTTACAGATTCTTTGCACTCTCAGCGATTTTGAAATGTTCCATTCTATCAAGCTCGAACAGTTGGTAGAAATCATTAAATTCGTTTCGCGTTTAGAATTAGATGCGGGCGAAATTTTAATGGAAGAAGGAATGGTCAGCGATTGTTTTTACCTCGTCGAATCCGGCGATGTCGAAGTGTATTTTTCGGTGCCCGGACAAAAGAATTTTTTGGAAGCTTGCCGCGTCAAAACAGGCTCGCCTGTTGGTGAAATGGCACTTCTCGAAGATGATGTGCATTCCGCGCGGGTCATGGCAAAAGAAGCTTCGAGCGTCATCAAAATTGAAAGCGCTCCGTTTTTAAAATACTGCAACAAACATCCCGAAATCGGCTTTATCGTGATGCGCAATTTGGCAAAACTTTTGTGCAGTCGTTTGCGTTATACAGATCAGTTTTTGCGTCATGTCGCCTCAAATTAAATTCCTCGGATAGGGAGAATTTTATGGAAAAAGAAATCGAAGAATATATATTCCCCGTGCGCTTTTCGGATTGTGATCCGCGGAGTCGTTTACGCATTTCGGCGTTTCTCGATTTTATGGAAGAAACGGCGATTCTCGATGCCGAAAAAAATGGCTACGGCATTTGGAAAATGGTGCAGAACGGTTACACTTCGGTGATTTCGCGTTTAAAATTACGCATCAATCATTTTCCGCGTTGGGGCGAAAAATTGCATGTTTCCACGTGGACGAAATCCATTTTTAATCACAAAGTTTTGCTGCGGGATTATTCAATTTTAGACGATAATTTTCACATCATCGCCGAAGCGACTTCGTCGTGGTTGCTTGTCAATTTGAAAACGGGCCGCGCCGAAGATCCAGAACAAAGTCCATTTTTGCCCGAATTGTATCCCGAAAAAAATGCGATTTCCGAAAATTTGGAACTTCTCGAAGCCCGTGAAAATCCGCAGATAATTTTGCAGAAAACCGCATACTATTCGGATATCGATATGAATCGCCACGTCAACAACTGCCGCTATGCGGACTGGGTTTTTGATGCGCTTGCGTTAGATCCCGAACTCAAAAATCGCGAAGTGCGTTCCATTCAATTTAATTATATCGCAGGAATTGCTCCCGGCGAAACGGTAAATTTAATCCGCTTTGAAAATTCGAATCATCACGCTTTCATTTTTGGTGTCAACGCAAATGACCCGCAAAAAGTGCATTTCCAAGCGCGAATTGGTATCGCTGGCAATTAAAAAATTTTCTTTTGAATCAATAATTTTTATTTTCTTTAGAAAATTTTTGTTGGATGGATAATCGATGAAAGGAATTGTTCTCGCCGGAGGATCCGGAACAAGACTTTACCCGTTGACGATGGTAACGAGTAAACAGCTTTTGCCTGTTTACGATAAACCGATGATTTATTATCCGCTTTCGACGTTAATGCTCGCGGGAATTCGCGACATTCTCATCATTTCAACGCCGTCGGATTTGCCTAATTTTGAGCGTCTTTTAGGAGACGGCTCGGCGATGGGAATTCACCTTTCTTATCAAGTGCAGCCGAGTCCCGATGGACTTGCGCAAGCTTTTATTTTGGGCGAAGAATTTATCGATGGCGATGCGTGCGCCATGGTTCTCGGCGATAATATTTTTTACGGAAATGGTTTTAGTCCGCTTTTAAAAGCGGCGGTGAAAAATGCGGAAAACGGACGCGCTAGCGTGTTCGGCTATTACGTCGAAGATCCAGAACGTTTTGGCGTCGTCGAATTTGATGATTCGGGAAAAGTCATTTCGGTCGAAGAAAAACCGAAAGAACCGAAAAGCAATTATGCGATTACGGGATTATATTTTTACGATCATCGCGCTTCGCAATTTGCAAAAAATCAAAAACCGAGCGCTCGCGGTGAACTTGAAATTACCGATTTGAACAAGACATATTTGGAACGCGGCGAATTGGATGTAAAACTTCTCGGACGCGGATTTGCTTGGCTCGATACCGGCACAATGGACTCGTTAAATGAAGCGGGAAATTTTGTGAAAATGGTTGAAAGTCGTCAAGGAATTCAGATTAGCGCAGTCGAAGAAATCGCATTCATCAACGGTTGGATTACGCGGGAAAAACTTTTGGAATCGGCAGAAAAATATGGCAAATCGCCATACGGTTTGCATTTGCGAAAAGTCGCCGATGGGAAAATTCACTATTAAAATTTGAACCTTGGAAATCAAAATGAAAACGATTGTCATCACTGGCGGCGCGGGCTTTATCGGAAGTCATGTCGTCCGTCTTTTTGTGAATAAATATCCGAATTATAAAATCATCAATTTAGACAAATTAACTTATGCGGGAAATCTCGCCAATTTACGCGATATTGAAAATAAACCGAATTATCAATTCGTGAAAATGGACATTTGCGATTTCGATGCATTTTACAAATTGATGCAAACCGAACATGTTGATGGCATTATTCATTTGGCTGCAGAAAGTCACGTCGATCGTTCCATCAAAGATCCGTTTACATTTGCGCGCACCAATGTGATGGGAACGCTTTCGCTTTTGCAAGCGGCGAAACTTTACTGGGAATCTCTCCCCGAAAAATTTGAAGGAAAACGCTTTTATCATATTTCGACGGATGAAGTTTACGGCGCACTTTCTATGACGCATCCCGAAGGAATTCAGCCGCCGTTTACGACGACTGCGTCGAGCGCAAAACATCATTTGGCTTACGGCGAAGATTTCTTCTACGAAACGACGAAGTATAATCCGCATTCTCCGTATTCCGCATCGAAAGCGAGCTCGGATCATTTTGTCCGCGCTTTCCACGATACATACGGACTTCCGACGATTGTAACAAATTGCAGTAACAATTATGGGCCGTATCAATTCCCCGAAAAATTGATTCCGCTTTTCATCAATAATATCCGTCACAAAAAAGCGTTGCCCGTTTACGGAAAAGGTGAAAATGTCCGCGATTGGCTTTTTGTTGAAGATCACGCGCGGGCGATTGATTTGATTTTCCACAAAGGAAAAATTGCGGAAACTTATAACATCGGCGGCTTTAATGAATGGAAAAATATCGACATTATTAAAGTGGTAATTAAAACGGTGGATCGTCTCCTCGACCGAAAAGATGGCGAAGATTTAAATCTCATCACTTACGTCACCGACCGTTTGGGACACGATGCGCGCTATGCAATCGACAGCACGAAATTGCAAAAAGAACTCGGTTGGGAACCGTCTTTGCAATTTGAAGAAGGCATTGAAAAAACAGTAAAATGGTATTTGGAAAATCAAGAATGGCTGGATAATATTACCAGCGGCGCTTACGAAAAATACTACGAAACGATGTATCAAAACAAGTAATCATTATGGGAAAATTCAAATTTATTTCGACAGAAATTGACGATGTAAAAATCATCGAGCCCACAGTTTTCGGCGACGCTCGCGGTTACTTTATGGAAACCTACAGCGAAAAAGAATTTGCAGAAAATGGCATCGCAGCGAAATTTGTACAAGACAACGAATCGCGTTCGAAAAAAGGCGTTCTCCGCGGCTTGCATTTTCAAAAGAAAAATCCGCAAGGAAAACTCGTCCGCGTGATCGAAGGCGAAGTGTTTGATGTCGCCGTCGATTTGCGCAAAAAAAGTAAAACATTTGGAAAATGGGTCGGCGTGACTCTTTCTGCAGAAAACAAAAAGCAATTTTATATTCCCGAAGGCTTTGCGCACGGTTTCGTCGTCCTCAGCGAAACGGCAACTTTTGTTTATAAATGCACGCGTTTCTATGCGCCCGGCGATGAAGGCGGACTCATGTGGAATGAACCGCAAATCGGCATTCAATGGCCGGTAGGAAACGGCTTTACGCCATTACTCAGCGAAAAAGATACGAAGAATCCGACTCTCGATAAATTGGATTGGACTTTTTAAGCCTTGAAAATTTTATCTTTTGAGCGCATGAAAAAAGTCTTAGTTCTTTGCACTGGAAATGTTTGCCGCAGCCCGACTGCGGAGTTTTTGCTGCGTCAAAAATGCGGTGAAGATGTCATCGTGCAAAGCGCAGGAATCGGAGCACTCATCGATTCTCCCGCAGAAACGCTTGCGCAAAAAGTTGCTAAGGAACATGGCTTAGATATTTCAACGCATCGTTCGCGGCAAGTGACAATGGATATGCTCAAATGGGCGGATCTTGTTTTGGTAATGGAGCGCGGACAAGAAGAATGGCTCCTTTCGCGTTATCCGTGGTTAAAAGGAAAAATTTTCCGCTACGGTGAACCGATGAAAGTGGATGTTCCCGATCCGCATGGTCATTTGGAAAATGCATTTCAAATGGCGTGGAATTATTTGGAAAAATTAACCCCGTATTGGGTGGAAAGAGTCGAAAAAATCTCAAAAGATTCTTCGAATTGAAGGAATTCTCTATGGCTTTAGACAAGAAGACTCCGCAAAAACCGCAAAATCCGTGGAATGATTTATTCCGCGATGTGTGGGCGCACAAATTTTTTGCGATTGCGATTGTCGCATTATCAGCGATTGTCGGTGCAGTCGTTTGTCAGTGGATTCGTCCGGTTTACGAAGCAAACGCTTTGATTCAAGTGAAGACAAAATCCGGCTCGCTTTCGGCGATGCTCGGCGATGTCGGCAGTTTCCTCGGCATCGGGGGAAGTTCTTCTGAAACGGAATCGCAGTTAATGCAAAGCCGCCGCGTGGTCGAAGGCGCTATCGAATCTCTCGGACTTCAGAATGTGGCGGAACCGACAAATATTTTAGATCGTTTTTTACATCGTGAAGGGCGCGCAGACATTCGTTATTTGCAATTCCCCGATACTTCGGTCATGCCAGTAGATCGTCGTTCTGAGCCGTGGACTTTAGTCGCAGACGATAGCATCCATTTTTCGCTTTACGATGATTTGGGTGAAAAAGTTTTGTCTTGCGTTCCGAATGAACTTTGCGCTGTGCCGTATCAAGGCGATTCGGTTAAAATCCAAGTTTCTCTTCTCAAAGTCCGCGCGGGTCAAAAATTTGAAGTCTCGCAGCGGCTCATGGTTTATGCGGTAAAAGATCTCGTCGGAAAACTTGCGCTTGCAGAACAAGGCAAGAAAACGGGCATCGTTCAAGTCGTTTATCAAGATATTTACCGCGACCGCGCCACTCTCATTTTGGATTCTCTTCTTTCGGCGTATTTGCAGGTCAACGCAGAATTTGGTTCGTCGGATATGAAGAGCACTCTCGAACTTTTGGAATCGCAACTGCCCGAAGCGAAACGCGTAATGGATAGTCTTTCGACCGCGCTCAACGATTACCGCGAAAAGAAAGGCTCCGTGGACATTGTGAGCGAAACAAAAATTTCTTTGGAAAATCGTCTGCGGTTGCAGCAAAAAATTATTGAATTGCAACAAAGTCGCGAAGAAAAAGCGCGCCTTTTCGATGCTTCGCATCCGTTCATCGTGACGACAGATAAGCAAATCGCTGCGTTGAAAAAAGAACTTGCAAAAGGCGATTATCAAACGAAGCAACTTCCCGAAGCGCAGCAGAAAATTCTCACGATGACTTCCGAAGTGCAATTTGCGCAAAATATTTATGCAGATCTTTTAAAACGCGTAGAACAAATGCGGCTTTTGGTCGCGGGCTCGTCGGAATCCGCAAAAATTATCGACCCGCCGATTATTACTCCGAGAGAAGTGAAACCAAAAAAGAAAATGCTTTTCTCGGGCGCAATCGCTGCGGGCGCATTCTTCGCCATTTGCCTCATCTCGTTACGGAAAAAACTCAAAGGCGTCGTGGATCCGTTTGAAGTTTCGCGCGCAACCGGCTCAAGCGTTTACTCGTGCATTTTAAAAGGCGAAAAGAATGCCCAAGTCGGGCTTGAAACTTTGCAACTTTCGTTAGAATTAGAATCGACGGGGAAAAGTCGCGTCCTTTGTTTCTCGGGGCTTTTAACGCATGTGGGCTGTTCTTTTGTCGCATCGCACATCGCAAAACTTTTCGCAGAAACCGGAAAAAAAGTTTTGTTAATCGATGCGGATTTGCAGCACGGAGAACTTGCGAAAGAATTTAATCTGAACACGAATCTCGGGCTCATCGATGTGCTCGCGGGCAAAGCTTCGATTCAAGAATCGGTTTGTCATTCGACGACTTCGGGCTTAGATGTGCTTCCTTCGGGCAGACATTTAATGTGTTCCGAAGGCGTTTTTAGCGCAGAAAAATTTACGAATTTCATTCAGCTGACGCGGGATTTTTACGACTACATTATCATCGATACATTGCCGCTTCAAAAGGCGATGGACGCATCGATTATCAGTCGCGTGTCCGATGAAATTGTCGTGATTTTGGAATCGGGCCGTCACATGCTCGATAGCATTCAAGACGGATTTGCGTTACTTCCCCAAGGCGCTTATCCGGCAAAAGTTGTCGCATTTAACAAGTGTGAAATCATAAAACAAAAAAGAGGGTAATGAAGATGATCAATTTGATTCTTTGTGGTGGATGTGGAACGCGTCTTTGGCCGGTCAGCCGGACTTTAATGCCCAAGCAATTTGCCAAACTTTTTAACGGCAGTTCTCTTTTTCAAGGAACGGTCGTCACCAATTCTGTCGCTTGCGAATCGCAATATGTAATCAGCAACGCAGAACAATACTTCTTAGCAAAAGACCAACTTTCGGAACTTTCGGAAAGCGGGCACAACCCGCACTTTATGCTCGAACCGGTGGGACGCAATACGGCGCCGGCAATCGCACTCGCATGTCTCACTTTGGATCCGAATACCGTTGTTCTCGTTTCTCCGTCGGATCACGTCATCCGCAAAAAAGATGCCTACTTAAAAGTTTTGGAAAAAGCGAAGAAACTCGCCGAAAGCGGTTACCTCGTCACCTTTGGCATTACGCCGACAAGTCCGGAAACCGGTTATGGTTACATTGAAGCGGACGGTGAAAATGTCAAACGCTTCGTCGAAAAACCGAATTTGGAAAAAGCAAAAGAATACCTCGCCAGCGGGAATTTCTACTGGAATAGTGGCATTTTCTGCTTCAAAGTTTCCACGTTCCTCACCGAACTTGAAAAATATGCCCCCGATATGTTCGTCGCATGCAAATCGGCGCTCACCAGCGCCAAGCGGGAAAATGAACTTCTCCGCGTTCAATACGACGACATGATGGAAATTCCGGCAAATTCCATCGACTATGCGGTCATGGAAAAATCGAATCAAGTGAAAGTCGTCCCGTCGGATATCGGTTGGTCGGATCTCGGGTCTTTCGACGCTTTGTATAACGAATATCCGCACGATGAAGCGGGCAATAATGTGAACCCGAAGCATCTTCCGGTGGGCACCAAAAATTCAATGGTCATCGGGCAGCAGCGTTTAGTCGCTACAATTGATTTGGATAAAATGCTCGTCGTCGATACGCCGGATGCTCTCCTCGTCGCACCGCTTTCGTCGAGTCAAAAGGTAAAGAAAGTTGTCGAATCGCTGAAGTTAAAGCATTCTCCGCTCACCGATGTGCCTCAGACCGTTGCGCGTCCGTGGGGAACGTATTCGGTTTTGGACGACAATGAACGTTACAAGATTAAGCGCATTGTGGTAAGACCGGGCAAACGCCTTTCGCTCCAAAAGCATTTGCACCGTTCGGAACATTGGGTCGTTGTCAGCGGAACGGCGACTTGCACCGTGGGTGATAAAGTTTTTTACGTGCGTCCGAATGAATCCACTTATATTAAAGTGGGCGAAATTCACCGTTTGCAAAATGATGGCAAACTTCCGCTCGTCATCGTCGAAGTTCAAGTCGGCGAATACACCGGCGAAGATGACATTATCCGCATCGAAGACGATTTTAAGCGGAATTAAATCGCAGAAGAATTTTGCGAATAACAAAACATTTTGCCTCGCGCAAAATGTTTTTGCTTTTAAAACGACTTGTAAATTTTAATTTACGAAAGAAAGATGAATTACGCGAAAATGAAGTTCGCCAAAGAAAATCGGGCTGCACCTGAGAAATAATTTCCTGCTGGGGAAAAAAATGTTTAAATTCAAGGGGTATAGTTGTATTTTACAAGAAAGAGGCCTTTCTTATGCAAAAGAAGTTTATCTATGGACTTGCAGCAGCCGCGTTTGCGGGCAGTCTTTTTGTTGCCTGCGGTGACGGCGATGTATCGGGGACGACAAGCGACGACGATACAAGCGCATTCTTGAATGATTCGGCTTATTATGGATCTTTAAAAGATTTAGCGGTAACCGCTTGCAAAGATAGTCCGAAGTGCAATGCAAATGCGAGCGAAATTGTAGAACCGACTTCTTCGAGTGCAGCGGATTCGCCGGTGACAGAACCGAGTTCTCAATCTCAAGCGCCGACATCTTCGGCTTCGATTCCGACGCCGCTGAGTAGTTCTTCGACTCCGATTGTGAATCTTTCTTCGGTTGCGGTTTCGTCTTCGAGCGCAGGCGTGGTAACCCCGACTTCGTCGGCAGCTATCGTGGACGATGGCACGGTGAACGGAACTTGTGCTCCGGTGCCGGCGACGATTTCTAAGGGCGGTTCGACAACTTGGAAGTTTACAAAACTTTCGCCAGCGGGAATGGCTGGGATGACCAAGCAGCAAAACGCCATCTTTGATTGGACGATGACCGGTTCAACAGAAGGCTCTTTTAGCGCAAAGGGTAGCGCAGGTGGAACCGCTGCGACTGCGACTTACGCCGCATCGGGCTCGTTCACGGCAACTCTCACAGTTGATGGTAACAAGATTACATGTTCGCCGCTTCAGGTAAATGGTGCTCCGATTACGGGCTGTGAATGTGCTGCAACGGCGCCTACTGTGGATGTCGCTTCGGGTGCAGCTTCTGCAACGTGGACTGTTTCGGGTTGCACAACTGATGGTAAGATTACCGGCTACACTTGGACGGGTGCAACCGGAACGGGTGAAACTGCAACAGCAACTCTTTCGAAGAAAGGCGATGCCATTGCTCCGACGGTGGTCGTTGCAAATGACGATAATACCCAGCAAGAATTCAAGTGTGCAGAAGTAAAAGCTGTCGATTCGAGCGCTCCGGAATATTCTGTTGAAAAGGGTGGACAATTTACTTTAGCTGCGGGCACATATACTGTTTATTATGCATGTACTCAAGCTAATCAATATTATCAGCCTCCATTTGCGTTGAGTGCCTCTGGAGAGTGGTCTGAAAGAACTTTGACTTATACGAATGCTAGTGGTGAAGAAGTAACGAAGTCTTCTAATTCGCATACAATTTCATTTGCAGATATGTTTGGTAGTTGGTCTGGTGCTTTGCCAACACAAGGATTTACTTTTACTGTGGATGGTGCAGTAACTTTGGGTTGCCAATAATAAATATCTATAACTATTTAAGATCAAAGCCTCTTGCAAAATTTGCAGGAGGCTTTTTCGTTAAATTCTTTTTGCTTTTTTCTGCGGGCGATTGAAATTATATTCCAAGTTGGAATGAAAAAGATTTTTCGCATTTTGAGCTTTTTAGCGGTTTTCTCGGCGGTGGCATTTGCCGAGGAAATTTCGCCTGCGGTGGCAGAGCAAACTCCCGATTCTTCAAGTGCTGCGGATTCGTTGCAGACCGCGTGGACGGTTGATTTGGGCGCTTCTTTTGGCGGGGGCTTTGGCCTGTGGAATATTAAACTCGATCAGGATCATCTTCGAGCTCCGCAATTTGGATTTGACATTTCAACTCTTGTCGGTTACGGGCATTTTGCGCTACGCCTTTCGGCCATTGGGAAATATCAAGCGGTTTATATTAGCGAAGGAACTTTTGCGACGATTAACGAAGGCTTTTGGCGTTTAGGCGGCGGCTTGGCGGCGCGTTTCCAACTGGAAAATGACCGTGGATTTTGGACGGAATTGGGCGCATCAGCGCTCGCTCCGTTAAAGAAAAACATTACCCTTTGCGAAGGAATGCATGGGGCGAAATTCATTCATTGGGAATTAAAATCGCAAGTGGAAGTGCCTTTGGAACTCGCACTCGGTTACCGCATTCCGCTTGGACCGATTTTCTTGGATTTGGCGCTTTATGGTGCTTACGATTTGAATCACTCGATGACTTTCCGCGTGAATGAAAATGAACGCGATGCGCGGGCGTGGAATATCGGCGGCAAGTTGACTCTTTGGGCGGTGAGGTTCTAATGAAAAGAAAAATTTTAAGCGTCGCCGCATTTAGCCTGGGAATTCTCGCATGTGACGATACGAATTTGCAAGCGGTTTCGGGCATCGATACACCGATGAGTAGTACTGCGGTTGTGTCTAGTTCTTCGGAAGGAATTTCTTCGGCAGCGGAATCGAGTTCTGCTGCCAATTCAAGTTCTGCGGGCTCGTCTTCTTCGGAGGCTATCAGTTCTTTGGTAAGCGAAAAATCGTCGAGTTCTTTCTCTTCTAGCTCAAAGGCAAAATCGAGCAGTTCTGCGAAATCTTCGTCGTCGGCTGCGCTCAAAATTTTGGGCACTTGCGCTCCGGAACAAGATACAATCGTCATGGGAAAATTGGGATCGTGGATTTTTACGCAGACAAGTCCTGCGGACGAATCCCTTGCCGAAACGGTAAAATTCCGTTGGGAAATTCCGGGAACTTACGAAGAAAAAGCTTCGGGCAAAGGCAAAACAGTCGTGTCGGGAACTTATCCCGAAGATGGTGTTTTTACGGCAAAACTTTCCATCGATGGCGGTGACACGATTACGTGTTCCGAAATTACTGTGCGCAAACCAAAACTTCTCGGTTGTGAATGCAATCAGAAATCGGTGAATACTTACGATGATAAAACGGAAGTCGTTTGGGCTTTGGAAAATTGCGTCGGTGAAAACGATGCCGGTCTAAGCAAAGTTTTCTGGTCAGAAAATGTCACTTCGAATGGTTGGACCGAAGCAAAAGCGCAAGTGGCGCCGGGCGATAGTTTAACTCCCGAAGTCCGCGCTCAAAATGGTGCTGGCTACGAAGTCACCGTGACCTGTGAACAATATAAGAGCGAATAAAATCGGGCCGAGCGAATTTCTAATTTTGCGCTATGGCTTCTTCTGATTTTTTTGCGTATTTTGCCGATTACTTTGGCGAACGTTGGGAAAGTTTATTGCCCGCGCTTCGCGGAGAAATCGTTTACGAAACCATTCAGCATCCGGGGCGAGAACCGTATTATTTAGATGAAGCGTCGGCGTTTGCGGCGCGTTCTCTCGGGGTAAAGCCAGGAATGAATGTGCTCGATATGTGCGCTGCTCCCGGTGGAAAAACTCTCGTTTTGGCGAATGCTTTAGCGGGCTCGGGCAGTTTACAGTCGAATGATCGTTCTCCCGATAGGCGCTTGCGTTTGCAGCATAATGTGGAAAATACTCTCCCGCAAGAATTGGCAGCTGTAGTTAAAGTCTCGGGCTACGACGGCGTTCGATTTGGCATGTACCGCAAAAATGAATTTGATCGCATTTTACTCGATGCACCGTGTTCTTCGGAACGTCACGTGATGGAAAGCGAAAAGTATCTCGCGGAATGGTCGCCGAAACGGATTGCGCATATTGCGATTACGCAGGGCGCTTTGCTTGCAAGTGCAGTTGATGCGCTAAAACCGGGCGGACAAATGATTTACAGCACTTGTGCGCTCACTCAAGCGGAAAACGATGAAGTCGTGCGAAAAATTTTGAAAAAGCGAAAAGGAAAAGTGCGTGTTTTGCCGCTCTCTCCTGAAATTGCGGGAACGGACGTGACGGAATTTGGACTTCAAATGCTTCCGGATCGTTGCGGCGGACGCGGACCGATTTACTGCGCAAAGCTCGAAAAATTGACGTCGGAAGAGTGAAAATTTGAAATTTTCGGCGAAAACAGTTCTCGTAAAAATTTCTGCTATTTCTCTTGAATGGATTTAAATTATTTTACAGCTTATGAAGATGTTTAGAATTTTTTCTGTATCGCTATTGCTTTTGTGCGCAGTGGCATTTGCGCGGGAAGTTCCGGTGCGTTATGTGCTGCTCAATGATGCGGCAGAACACGATGCCAAGTTCGTGAAAATTGCCAAGGATACAGTTTATCTGCTTCCGCTCGATTCGTCGGAAGTCGCAGAAATTCAAAAACAAGATGAAGCGCTTTTGAATCAACTCGATCCGAATGCGGCGGCAGAAGATTCTCTTGCCGAAGAAAAAGAACCGGTGCAAGAAGAGTTAAATCCCGTGGAAGCGGCAGAAGATTCTGCGATGGTCGCCGATTCGCTCGCCCGCGTCGATTCCCTCGCCCGAGTGGATAGTTTAGCCAAAGCAAATAGCGCAGACGATTTTGAAGCGGCACTTCTCGCTCAAGAAAATCAAGCTCGCGAAGATTCTCTCGCCCGCGAGAAAGCAATTGCCGATTCCATTCAAGCGGCGAACGATTCCATTCGCGCTGCGGAAGTACAAGATTCTCTCGCCAAAATTGCGGCGATTCCGGTCGAAGAAAAGTACATCAAAATTTTCAAATACGAATTCAAACGGATGACGAATTTAGAAGACGGCGAAGCGGTGAATTTATCGCTTTCGGATTTTGTGTTCGCCGAATTGACCGATGAAGAAGAACCGCTTTATCCTGCGGGCAACGCCAATGTTTTAGTGACTTCGTATCCCGATAGTTGCGAAATTTTCATCAACGGCGAATCTCTCGAAATTTTTGCGCCCGATACGATTCGAAAAATCAAACCGGGAAAATACACAATCTCGGTGCGGAAAATGCTGAAAGGCGTCGATTGGTGGGGAACGAAAACGGTAAAAATCGATGCGGATTCTTTGAACAAAATTCGCATCGAAGTGGAACGTCCTACGACGCGTTTAACCGTTGCGACGATTCCCGATGGCGTCGAAGTTTATATGGATGAACAGCCGAACGAAAGTATTCTCCCGAAGTATTTGACGGACGTTTCGATTGAAACAGAACCGTCGGTGCAGAAAGTGGTGTACTTGCGCAAAGTCGGTTATTTGGATACCGCAGTGACTGTCGAAGTGAAAGCGTTTATGCCGAATCCGGTTTACGTTGAATTGGAAGCGGTTGATAATTCTAGCGTCGTCGAAATGCAACGCGAATATGACCGCGAACGCACTCGTCGTTATATTGGCCGCGGACTTTTGTGGAGTTCGATTGCGCCGATTATCGCGGGAGGCGTCTTCTGGTATTTGGCTGAACGCGATTGGAGCGATGCCGCCGACAAGAAGACCGCTTACAATAAGAGCGCATTTGAAAGCGCCGATACGCAGAAACTCGTCAAGAAGAATAAAGATTTGAACGATTCCGGCGATACCAAAGGGCTAATCGGTTTGGGCTTTGGCATCTTAGGCGTTGGCTTATTTGTGACGGGATTTGTTCTGGCGTTCTAAAAGAGCGGCGACGCCGACGAGAATGCAACAGCAGAAAATCGGCGCGAGCACATTAAACGGCAAATGATATTGAATCGCTGCGGGCGTTGCTATCCACAGGTAAACGCCGATGGTGTGCAGCGAATAAACTTCTAAGCTGTGTCGCCCGAGAATGCGGCAAAATCCAAAGTCTAAAAGCGCGGGCTTGTGCCTGACGAGAAAAGAAATTACGCAGACGAAAGCGAGGAAATTGGCGAAGCGTAAAAGGCCGACGTGATCTTTGGCAATGAGAAATTCACTTGGCTGCAGAATGGGCGAATCGATAAAATGGCGCAGACAAAAACAGAAAATGCAGAAGGGAAGGGCGACAAAAAACGCACGGTCTAAAAAAGAATTTTCGGAAGAAAGAATGTTCATCTTTTTCCAGAGAATCGCGGCGCTTGCGCCAGTCATATAAACGAATTGCCACGCAAAAAAATCAAAGAATCCGGGGTAAATCCAATCGGGGAAAATTTGCAGAATGAATTCGCGGAGATGAAATTGGGCGAGTATCCAAAGGGCGAAAGAAATTGCCCACGTTTGCAGAAAATGTCCGCGAAGCATCCGCGGAAAAATAAAAGAAGCTAGGGCGAGAAGAATGACATAAAGCGGGAGAACATCTAACCATTCGGGAGTGTGAACGAGAACGGCAGAAAGTCCTGCGCCGAGAAAAGGATGCGCGTAAAGTGCTACAAAAAAATGCTGAATCCGCGGGAAAAAGAAAAGCGCTGCGCTTACAAGAAAAAGAAGAGAAACGATGTGGTAAATCCAAATGCGGAATGCGCGTTTTTGCATCCAACGAGTTGTTTCGCCGCGGGCGGTTTTGCTGATGGTTGCAAGCATTCCGACGAAACCCGACAAGAAAAAGAATCCTTCGGCTGCAGAAAAAAATCCGAAGCATTGATATAGCACATGCGAAATGGGACTGGAAAAATGATCCAGCGTCATCTGCAATAAAAGAATCCCTCGAATGGAATCGAGGAATGAAATGCGATGCGATTTAATCACTTCTAGAATTCGACGTGCCCGCTCATGCCCATCGACATGTGATTCGCGCCTGTCCCGCAGATATTGTAGCCGATCCAGAAAACGATTTCGGCTTCGACTGTCGGATATAAATAGAACGACGGTCCGATGAAGTGACGGCTATCGCCATCGATTTCGGTGCTCGGATCGTGAAATTCATAAGCCATACCCATCGAGAATTTCTTGTGCAAATCCAAGGACGGTTCAATGTAGAACATCCGTTCGTCTTCGCTAAAAGTCTGATCGACGACCGAAGAATCTTTGTCGGCGAGAAGCGCTTGGTAATAGCTTGCCGCAAGATTGAAAAAACGATAATTCAAAGAAGGTTCAACGAGGAAGGTGTGAACGCCGTGACCTTGATACGGGTGCGTTCCCCAAGTCGCTGTAATGCCGTAGTTGAAAGTATTCGTGCTCTTCGTATATTGCACTTCGGTACCGATTGCGTATGTGTAAGAACGACCGATTTCTTTTCCGAAAATCCAATCAAAGCTCGGCGTAATCGTGAAACGTTCTTCGGTTCTCGAAACCAAGTCAAAGCTGTAAGTGATGAAAGTGGCGAGAGAATGCGAATTGTTATCGGTTGCACCGATGTAAGCTTTACCGTTTTCCACTTCGAAGCCCACACCGCGAATGCTTTGATCGCGAAGGATAACCGCATAGTCTTCGGTATTTCGCCAATAATAATACGAGAATGCGCCGGCGTTATAAGTGAGGTCACCGAAGACGACTCGGGCTAGCGGAGTAAACTGCCACGCAAGTTGGATGCCGTCAAAATTAAATGCGGTCCAACGATTGTCTTCGTCGCCCATGTGTGTTGCGCGATTTTCGTGACGAACCATCGAAGTTTCGGTTGTGCTATCTTCGGTTACATAATTACTGTGCGAACGTCCAAAAATGCTCACAGAAACATTTTCGTCAAGCAAAACTTTGCCTTCGAGTTTAAGATCTTGGTTCGCGGCATTTGTCGGGCTAAAATCTTTATCCCAATAAGATGCGAAGTCCGCGTTGATGTCTCCGTGCAGTTCTACATCCACTGCGAAAGAGGCAGCTGCTAAAGCGAGGACAAAAAAGCTAAGGTGCTTGTTCATAGTTTCCTTTGCGTAAAAACACATTTGGGCTTCAAAATAGAAATATGAAAGGAAAGAGTCCATCGGCGAAGGGGCTTTTTTGTAAATTAAACCGCATTATGGGATTATTTCGAAAAATTCTTGCGTTTTGCGCTGTGTCTTTGAGTTTGGTTTGGGCGTCTCCCGCAGACTCGGTGATGACGCTTTCTAAAAAATGGTTTGACTCGGGCAAAGCGTGGGCGTTCAATTTTCGTGTGCGCATCGATTATGCGGGCTCTCCGGAATCGGGATTTCAAGCGGGCGATTTGCTCGTCACGCAAGGCGATATGTTTCGGTTGCGGATGACGGGAATGGCAATTTATTCGGACGGAAAAAATTTTTGGCAGTGGAATAAAGAGCAAAAACAAGTACTGCTTAAATTGTTAGAAGATATGGAAAGCAATATGCATCCGTCGGAATTGCTGTTTAAATATTTGCAGTGCAAACCGATTTCGATGAAGCAAGAAAAGTGGAATAATCAAACGGCGAATGTCATCGTTTTAGATGCGTCAAAATATGACAAAGAATTTTCAGCGATGGAAGTGTGGCTTTCGGCAAAAGATGCATCGCCAATGCGGCTCATTACCGAAGACCGTTTAGGTAATGTTTCCACTTATGAAATTTCGAATTTGAAACGGCAAAATAAAGTGAACAAAGATGACTTTGTCTTAAAGCCGGAAAAGGGTGTCGATGTCATCGACATGCGTTAGGAGTTTTCATGCGACTTTTGAAAGCAGTTCTTTTCTCCGCGATTTTTTCGTCGATAGCTTTTGCAAAAGACGAAAGCTTTGTGAGTAATTTTACGTATGCTGCGGGCCCGGGACCTTCGACGGGAAGCATTTGGGTCGTGAGTCGCGGCACCGCGGGAAGTGGCGTCACACTGGTGAATTTAACGCCGACATCGGGTGCCGTTTCGCATTCGATTGTCTTCACCGAATTATTTCCGGATTCGTTAACGCCTGTGCAAGATGGTATTTTTACCGATGTGACTGCAGAACATCGGCGGACGCCTTTTGTGAAAGCGGGCAAGTTGGGATTTGTGGTGCCGTTAATTGCAGAAAGCGATTCGGGATTTTGGAATCCTTATGGCTACGTGAGCGCGCGGGCAGCGAATACGGTTTCGCTCAAAGAATTGCCGACTCCGAAAGGAGAATTTCCAGAACTTTCCACGATGGCGCACGGAGTTTCGGCTTTTGTTTACGATTCGGTTTCGAGCGTGCTTTGGATGGCGCGTGGCGTTTACGGCATTTCAAAAGAAGATATCAGCGGCGGCATCAATTCGCCCAAGCGTTCGCATTTATTTGTGAATAAAAAAGAAGGCCGTTTAGATTCTTTAAAATCGGCGACGGTAATCGATACGACGAAAAATCCGATGGTATTTGGAATGGCAAAAAATTCGGAGGGAAAATTTTATTTGGCGACATCGGGCGGGCTTTTCATTTGGGATGAATTTACAAATAAATTAACTAAATCGGGTGTAAAAGGTTTGGATACTTCGCGCGTGACGGGAGTTTGGATTGGCGGTGAACCAGAACAAATCATCGTTGAAACGAGCAAGCGGAATAAATCGAGCACCGAAGATAAATTGTGGCGTTCGTATGCGGGGAAAAAATTTGCCGAAGTTGTCTTCCGCGATACCGCAGGAAAAGCGCAGAAAAATATTTACGACAAAAATGATTTTACGACAAGTGATGTTGCTTTTATCGGGGACAAAGCATTTCTCTCGGTGCAAGCGGTGGAAGGCAGCGCGAGCGGCATTTTAAAACTCGATAGTCTCGGAGCCATTCCTTTTGATGACGATGATCCGTGGCTTTATGGATTGAACGCAGGCGTTGTCGATCGCAGCGTAGAAATTACGGGAATCGCAGCGTTCCCGCTGACGAAAAAAATCACAGGACTTGTGGCGACGACAAATGGCGCGGGCATTTCGGTCTCGGCGGATACGGGAAAAACGTGGACGCATATCATGAATCAAACTGCGGTAAAAAATGATCTCGGTTCAATTCGAATGATTCCATCGGTTATCGGTGCCGATAATCAATCTCTCGTTTCGTATAAAGTAAGCAAACCGTCAAAGATTACAATTGAAGTTTTCAGTTACGATATGCGAAAAGTGCGGACGATTGTGAAGAGCGCAGAACGCCCCGCGAGTTCAACGCGCAGCACATTAGCGACAGAAGATTTTTGGAATGGCCGCGATGATGCGGGGCGTGCCGTGACGATGGGAATTTATTATATCCGTGTGAAAGATAATCACGGACATGTCGGTTGGGGTAAAGCGATTACCCTCGGAGGAAAATAATATGAAACGCAGCATTCTTCTTTTCCTCGCGTTACTTTGTGCGTATTCCTTCGCCGGAAAAAAAGCAAACTTAGGCGGCATGGACGGTTTCGTAGAACGTATGGGAACAGGCGGCAGAGAACTCGGTCGCGGAAACGTTGGCGCAGCCGATACCGCAGCAATGCCTGCGGCTTATTTCAACCCTGCAATTCTCGGCTTCCGCAGTAGCGTCGGTTATTCGCTTGCCGCAGAAAAACGCGATTTGGATCGCGCAGGCGGAGCCCTTGGCCTCGAAACAAAAATCGGTAATCGCATGGGCATCGGCGCTGCAGTTCTTTACCGCACCGACTTGGATTTTAAAGTCATCAATAGCGATGACGAAACGGTGGGAAATGCGCAGCCGTATTTTATGACGACTTATCTCGGCGTCGGTTATCGTTTAACGCGAAAAGACGGTATCGGTTTTGCGCTTTCGTTCAGCTACGATAATTTGGATATCGCTGGCGATTATGAAGAAGCGGATTTGGTGGATTCGTATCAAAGTCCCGTCGTTCTCAATTTGGGTTGGCTTCGCGAATGGAATGAACATTGGTCCACCGCAGTCGTCATTCGCAATTTAAGTTTCAGCAAAAATTTAACCGCCAAGTGGACGCGCAATGCGTCAAACGATAATTCGGTAGAACAGAGCGAAGGCATTCGCCCGAAAATTTTGCAAATCGGTTTAGGCTATCACACAAAACTTTTAACGCGTCCGATTTCCGTTTGGATGGAAGCGTTAGATTATCAAGTCGCTGATGCATTTATCCGCTTTGATTCGGATTATCATGTTTGGACAGGTCGCTTTGGCATGGAATGGGAAGCGTTAGAAGGCGCGCTCGTGCGCTTGGGCTTTGACGACCGCAATTATACATTCGGACTTGGCTACAATTTTACACTACGATTTGGCAAAAGTCTGTATCGTTTCCAAATCGATTACGCTCTCGTTTACGAATCCGAAGCGGAATTGTGGAACCCTCTTAGCTTCGGCTTTAGAGGTTGGATTTAATTTGTTAAATTTATTTTATCATGTCGGAATATCAAGATTTAAAAACTTCTGCGCCGAAAACTCCGCGCTGGCAGCGTAAAAAAGACGATCGTCCTCAAGAAATTTTGGACGCCGCCATTGAACTTTTTGTGGATCAAGGATTTTCTGCGACCAAGGTCAGTCAAATTGCGCGCAAAGCGGGAGTCACTCCGGGAACTTTATACGTTTACTTCAAAAACAAAGAAGCGATTTTACAAGAAGTGGTGATGAAAACTCTCAGTCAAATTTTTGACGAAGGCAACGCCATTTTGGAATCGTATGAAGGCACTTCCGAAGGTTTGGTGAAAATTCTTTTGGATAAATGGTGGGAAGCTGTCGGCTCGGGCAGTAAAATTTCGGGCATTCCCAAACTCATCATTTCCGAAGTTTCGAATTTCCCGGAACTCGCCGACTTTTACTTCAAACGCATTTTGAATCCGACTTATACATTTATTTTGCAAGTGCTCATGTACGGCATCAAGAAAGGCGATTTCCAAATTGCCGATGTCAATGCGACGACGTATATGATTTTTGCCACTTGTCACGGAGCGGTTATCGATGCGCATTCTTTTAAATTAGCGCAAAAGAATAACATCTCAATGGATGCATTTAAAGATCATTTGTTGAATATCATTCTCCACGGTATTTTAAAAGTGAAATAAAATGATTCGTTCGTTATTCCTTTCGTCTTTTCGAAATTTAACCGAGGGCCGTTGGGAATTTGGCGACGGCATTACCGTTGTCTGCGGAAAAAATGGAGTGGGGAAGACAACGCTTTTAGAAGCAATTCATTTGCTTTGCGAAGGATTTTCTTTTCGGACGCATTCTCTTGCAGAACTCACGACATGGAATGCGCCCGAGATGATTCTCCGCGGAGAACTTGCGAATTCCGCAGAATCGGGACGCGTTTTTACGCGGGCACTTTCTCTCAATCGAAATTCGGGAATGACTGTTAAAAAAGACGGCGTCGTTTGTAAAAGTCCCGCAGCATTTTTTGGCGATTTGCCAGCGGTCATTATGCAGCCCGCTGACATGGAAATGGTGCACGGCGCACCCGAAAGTCGCAGACGTTATTTGGACGAATTATTGTGCTTTAAAAATGTCCGCAACGCTGACCTACTTCGGCGTTATCGTCGTGTGCTCGCAGAACGCAATCAGTGGCTTCGCCAAAATAAATTAGGGCGAGCGGTCGGCGGTGAAGATTTATACACGGTGCTCACGCAGCAGTTGATGGATCTCGGGGCTAAATTGTGGATGGAGCGCATCGCGCTTGTCAAAGAAATTTCTCCGTTAATTGTCAATTACTACGAAATGCTCGCAGGAAAATCCGATGACGTTTTCGTCTCGTATCGCAGTTCAGCGTTTGATTATTCTCCCGAAAAAGAATTTACCGAAGAAAAATTGCGAAATTCATTTGCGTATAAATTGGACAATGTAGATTTGTCAGAACGTATGCAAGGAATGACCCTGGCGGGACCGCATAAAGATGATTTGTACTTGTCTCTTCATCGTCACGAAATGCGGACTTCTGGTTCGCAGGGACAATGTCGCAGTGCAGCGATTGCGCTTCGTTTAGCATCGTCGGATTTAGCGAGCGTGCATCTGGTAAAACCGGTTTTGCTCTTGGACGATATTTTTGCAGAACTCGACAAGAATCGCCGCGGGGCTGTCGCTGACGTTATCCGTGACAAGAAATGTCAAGTATTTGTCGCAACTCCGCGCGCAGAAGATTTGCCGTTTACCGCTGACGAAACAATTGAATTGAACGCTTAATTATTTTACGCGGATAATTTCACTTGTGCGCCTGCCGTGCAGCAGTCTGTAAAAGGGATAAAGCAAACTCTCACGAGAAATCGATGCGAAGACGACCGTGTCGGCGTGAAGAGCAGAAATGTGATTGGCAAAGCGGGAAGTGGCTGTCGAATAATGCAAACGCTGATGGCAAGAAAGGATGAGAAGACGGTCTTCGTCAAGCGCTTTTCCTTCGACGTGGGAAAGTTCTACCGGAATCGATTTTCCCAAAATCCAAACGGCACTGCCGCCGTTTTTTAATGCGGTATGCAATAATGCTTTCTCGGCATCGGAATGAAAAGTCCCGATAAAGCAGACGCCATTTTTCGCTTGATTCCGTCCCCAACAGCGGATTTTTTCTTTTTCCATTTCGCTAGAATTGCGCGACGCAAAAAACGCCATTTTGGAAACATTCCAAAGATTCAAATTGCCCAAGTATTCACGGACAGGAAAATTTTCAAACATGATGACTCCATAAAAAAAGCGTCACATAGGGAATCTATGTAACGCATCATGTGAAATAAAAATACAAAAAAATTTTAGAAAGAATTTTTTGTTCGCTTTTGATGATGAAAACTTCATCGCAAACGCTGCGATATTTCGAATCCTAAACTCCTAATTTCTAATTTTATCGCATGGCACGTGCACGTAAATCGATTCGTCCTGATCCGTATCAGAAACCGTTTATCAAAAAACTTTCTCCGGAACAAAGTAAGCCGGGAATTTTACCCCAATTTTTAGAACCGACTCGGGCAAATTTTGATTTGCATAGCGCTTATGCGGCGGCGGGCGATCAGCCGGCAGCAATTCGTGCGTTGAGCGAAAATTTTGAACACGGCGAACGCTTTCAATGTTTGCTCGGCGTGACTGGTTCGGGAAAAACTTTTACGATGGCGAATGTCATCAAAAATGTGGGAAAGCCGACTCTCGTTTTAACGCATAACAAAACATTAGCGGCGCAACTTTATCAAGAATTCAAAACATTTTTTCCGAATAATGCGGTAGAATATTTCGTCAGTTATTACGATTATTATCAGCCCGAAGCGTACATCGTTCACACGGATACTTACATTGAAAAAGATGCATCGATTAACGATGAAATTGACAAGTTGCGTTTGCGTGCAACGTCGAATTTACTCACGCGTCGCGACACGATTATCGTCGCATCGGTGAGTTGCATTTACGGTTTAGGAAGTCCGCGGGAATATTTTGATTTAATGGTGCGGCTCAAAGTCGGCGAAACGATGGAACGCGATGTGATATTGATGCAGCTTGTGCACATTCAATATCAGCGAAATGATTTTGCTTTAGAACGCGGATCGTTCCGCGTGCGCGGTGACGTCATTGAAATTTATCCGAGCTATGATGATGTCGGCATTCGCATCGAACTTTTTGGCGATGAAATTGATCGCATTTGTCGATTCGATTTAGTCACGGGAGAAGTCAAAGAAGAATTAAAAGATGTGCGAATTGCTCCCGCAAAACATTTTGTAACCCGCGAAGATTCTCGGGAAAAAATTGCGCAAAATATTCAGCTCGAATTGAACGATCGCTTAGAAGAATTGACAAAAGAAGAAGCGGCGTTTCGAAAAAGCGGAAACACTTCCGAAGCGGATGCGCGCGTTCTTGCGCGGGCTCGTCTCGAAAGCCGAACGCATTATGACATGGAAATGATTCGGGCGACGGGAATTTGCTCGGGCATTGAAAATTATTCTCGAATCGTCGAAGAACGGATGCCGGGAACGCGACCGTTTACCCTTCTCGATTACTTCGGCGACGATTGGCTTTTGATGATCGATGAAAGTCATGTGAGCGTTCCGCAAATCGGTGGCATGAGCGAAGGCGATAAAGCTCGCAAAACCAATTTGGTGCAATACGGATTTCGGTTGCCGTGTGCGCTCGATAACCGCCCGATGAATTTTCAAGAATTCGAAGTCGCTTATCCGCAGCAAGTTTTATTTGTCAGCGCGACACCGGGAGAATATGAATTAGAAAAAACGGGCGGTGCAATTGTCGAACAAATTAACCGTCCCACAGGACTTTTGGATCCGCAGATAGAAATGTATCCGGTCAAAGGTCAAATGGATGTTTTGCTAAAACGCATTTCCGAAGTAACCGCAAAAAATGAACGCGTTTTGGTGACGACTCTTACCAAAAAAATGGCGCAAGATTTAACGGATTTTTTAATCTCGGTCGGAATTAAAGCGCGTTATTTGCACAGCGATATTAAAACATTAGAACGTCATAAATTATTGCAAGGTTTGCGCAAAGGCGACTTTGATGTTTTAGTGGGAATTAACCTTCTCCGCGAAGGCTTGGACTTGCCCGAAGTTTCGCTCGTCGCCATTCTCGATGCGGACAAAGAAGGATTCTTGCGCAATTATCGCAGCCTCATTCAAACGATGGGACGTGCGAGTCGCAATGTACACGGAACGGTAATTCTCTTTGCGGATGTGATGACGGATAGCTTAGACAAAGCTCTTGCCGAAACGCATCGCCGCCGTGCATTACAAGAAGAGTTTAATGCTGAACACGGTATTGTTCCGAAATCGGTGAGCCGTAAATTAGACGATGATTTGGAAGTCGCAGATCCGCTCGGCGACATCATGAATAAAGGAAAGAAGCCGAAGCGTGGCAAAAAACCGACGCAGAATTTACCGCCCGAAGCCGACGATCCCGATATGGATGCATCCGTGGAAGAATTGGAAGCGAAGATGAAAGCGGCAGCCGCGCGGTTAGATTTTGAAGAAGCCGCTCGGTTGCGCGATATCATCCTTTCCAGGAAAAGTTAGAAGGCTGAAATTTTCAAAACTTTTCCCGCTTTTCTTGGTTTCTTTCTGGTAAAATTTTTAAATTGCTTCTCGAAACAAATTAGGAGAAAATTATGCTGAAGAAACTTTCTGCATTTGAAGGTATCAAAGGCCCAATCGTTACCATCGTGATGGACGGTGTCGGTTACAGCCCGAAAGAAGAAGGCAACGCTGTTGCGCAAGCTCGCAAGCCTTACCTCGATTCTTTGATGAAAAAATACAGCCATGTTTTGCTCAAGGCGCACGGAACCGCAGTCGGTATGCCGAGCGATGCAGACATGGGAAACTCCGAAGTGGGACACAACGCAATCGGTGCTGGCCAAGTTTACGAACAGGGCGCAGCTCTCGTTGCAAAGTCCATTCAAACGGGTGAAATTTTTAAGCGCGACGCTTGGAAAGAAATTACAGAAAATGTCCGTGCGAAAAAGAGCACATTACATTTCCTCGGCCTCTTTAGCGATGGCAATGTGCACAGTAATATCGAACATTTGAAAGCGATGATCGCTGAAGCAAAGAAAGAAGGCATCGCAAAAGTACGCGTTCACGTTTTGCTCGACGGTCGTGACGTGCCCGAAACTTCGGCGCTCGATTATGTGGGACCGTTTGAAAAATTCCTCGACGAATTGCGCTCTCCGGAATTTGACGTTTGCATCGCTTCGGGCGGTGGACGTATGAAGATTACGATGGACCGCTACAATGCAAACTGGAAAATGGTGGAACTCGGTTGGAAGACTCACGTCCTCGGCGAAGGCCGCTATTTTGCCAATACGACAGAAGCGATTAACACTCTCCGCGCCGAAACCAAGGCGATTGACCAAGATCTTCCGCCGTTTGTCATCGCAAAAGATGGCGCTCCGGTTGGAACAATTCAAGACGGCGATTCCGTTGTTTACTTTAACTTCCGCGGCGACCGCTCCATCGAAATTACCCGCGCATTTGAAGAAGAACATTTCGTAGAATTTGACCGCGTTCGTTTCCCGAAGGTAACGTATGCGGGCATGCTTCAGTACGATGGCGACTTGAAGCTTCCGAAGCGTTTCCTCGTTCCGCCTCCGGCGATTGAAAATACGAGCGGCGAATGGTTCAGCAAAGCGGGCCTCAAACAGTTTGCTTGCTCCGAAACGCAGAAATACGGTCACGTGACCTACTTCTGGAATGGTAACCGTTCTAGCAAATTCGATGGTGAAACTTACCTCGAAATTCCGTCGGATGTTGTTCCGTTTGAACAGCGTCCGTGGATGAAGTCTGCAGAAATTACCGACTCGATGATCGATGCTGTTGCAAGCGGCAAGTACAATGTTCTCCGCTGCAACTTCCCGAACGGCGATATGGTTGGCCATACCGGTAGCCTCCGCGCTGCAACGATGGCTGTTGAAGCTGTGGACTTGGGACTTGCTCGTCTCCTTCCGGTGATCGATGCGATGGGCGGCGTGGCAATCATTACCGCTGACCATGGTAACGCCGACGAAATGTATGATGTCGATAAGAAGACTGGTCTTCCGAAAACCAACAAAGATGGTTCCATCAAGGCAAAGACTTCGCATACATTGAATCCGGTTCCGTGTATCTTGTACGATAACGTCACCGGCGGTCGTCTTTCTTTGAAGGAAGGCTCTTGGGGGCTTTCTAACTTGGCAGCGACCACGGCAAATCTTCTCGGATTCGAAAAACACGAATCTTGGGACGATTCGATGCTCCTCATCAAGTAATTGGAAAATCAACGCAAAAAGCCCGCCTTCGGCGGGCTTTTTGTATGGCAAAAAATAAAATTCTTAACAATTTGTATTGACTTGATGTATTTGCAGTTGTATATTTAAAATATGAGTTTGAGAATAAGCAATCATGCAAAAGAACAATTAGTGAAACGTGGAATTTCGGAACAAGAGGTCTTAGATGTGTTTTCTGGCAAAAATAAAGCAAAATTTTCTAGACCATCCGACAAAGATTCCGACTGCGTTGAGCTTTTTGCAGTAATTAGAGAAAGACTTTGCAAAATTGTTTATTCTGTAACTACAGAAACAGTGGCTACGGCTTATTTTTTAAGAGGTGAAAAATGGAAACAAATTTAGCTGAAAAATACATAGAAGAACTTGCTGCTAAGTTTGAAAATCAAACCGAAGAAGAAGAATGGGAAGATTTTCAAAAGGCAAAAACAGAAGGCTTGTTGTTTTCTGGTGAAGGTGTTTTAGAAAAGGCTATTGCAGTTGTAAAAGAAAGAATGGAACACAAAAAGAAAATGTATTCCTTTCGACTAAAAACTTCAACTGTGGATAAAATTAAGCTCAAAGCGAAAAAGGCGAATGTTCCGTATCAAACTTATGTGAACGCCATTTTAGACGCGGTCGCTGCTGCGGAATAATTCGCTGAAATTTTCAAAAGGAAGCCTCCTTGAAGGAGGCTTTTTGACTTGGATGAAGTGACGCTAAAAAATACATAGCAGAGAATGTTCTTTTTGATTCAAAAAAGTGTATTTTCAAACAAGACATTTTCAGAGGATTGATATGAATTTTAAAAAAGTGATGACTGCTTTTGGGCTTGTTGCCTCTTTCGGTCTTGCTGCGTGCAGCAGCGATTCTTCTTCGGGTGCCGATCCAGAAGATCTTTCGAGCAGCAGCTCAGCGCCAATCGTTCTCCCTGAAACGAACGGTGATTCTTTGGTGAAATTTACCAGCATGAATGCATCGCCAAGCGGTGCGACTTCGATTATTTTCACGGGTTCTGTTTCGACAAATTTGGATGCGGATACTTCGGCGGTAATCGATTCGATTAACTTTAAATTGGGAAATGAAACCGGCGGACAAATTACTTCGTCCTTTACCTTTACGCAGTTGACTGCGCCGACGGCAAATTTGAATTTGATTAAACTTTCTCCGGCTTTGGATTTGACTTCGTTTAAGGATTGCGGAAATCTTTCGGCTTACTTAATCGTTTACGGTCATAGCTTAACGCAATCGTTTGTGGCAATTGATACGATTCCGTTTGCGAAGGGCTGCGTTGTGGAAGAAAGCAGTTCAAGCGTTGCCGTTGAAGATCCTGTTCTCACCGCATGGGAAGTTGAACTTTCAACGAGTGCTACGAAATCGAATGCTGTCGATTTGGATTCCAAAACAGTTTACTTCAAACAACAAATTTCTGCTGAAACGGCTCCGCTTTTGGACTTATACTTAGCCCGCGAAAATAAAGCGCCGGTTCTTTATACCAACGGCAATTTGACTGAATTTGCAGTGGCAAATGCTTCGACAATTGTCCCGGAAACGAAGAGCGCTTCGGACTATTTAAGCTATCCGAAACCAGCGCATGTGAGCGATTTCGCTTTCAAAGATACGCCGACGAATTCGGTCACTGATTTCGAAACGACTGCGTTCATTGTGAAAACGCCGTCTTATGATGAAACCACCGGAAAAGGCTTCTATGTCATTCTTCCGCACGAAGCAGAGGAAGCGGGAAGCAGCGTTTCGATGACTCTCACCATTCTCGGTGTTTGGTAACATTTCTCTTTCTCTCTATCAAAAGTTCCCGGTGACGGGAACTTTTTTTATGCCGGCCGAAAATTTTCTAAATAAAAAGAAACAGGAAAACTCATGTTGTGGCGAATGACTCTTTTGACGAATCCGGACCGTTGCAATTTGCAATGTGCGCTATGCTTTTTAAAACAGCGCAGACATCAATTCGGAAAAGGCGAAATGCCTTGGGAAATTGCGGAAAAAGCGGTGCGAAAATTTGCCGTTGAAGGAATCCGCGAAGTCATTCCAAGTACAATGGGGGAACCGTTACTTTATACGCATTTTGAAAAATTAGAAGCGCTCGTTCGCGAATTGCATTTGAAATTAAATGTGACGACGAATGGAAGTTTTCCGATGAAAGGTGCGCGAGCTTGGGCGCAAGAATTGCTTCCGATTTCAAGCGATATCAAAGTGAGCTGCTGGGGATTTTCCGAAAAAGTTTGGAAAAATTTATGCGTCGGGATGGATGTTTCGCAGTACAAAAAAAATCTCCGAGAATTTTTGCAAGTGCGAAATGAACTTGCCGAAAAATTTGAAGAACTTTCAAAAATTTCTTTGCAGATGGCGGTTTGCAAAACGAATCGCGATGATGTGGAACGCGTATTGGAATGGGCGTTAGAATTGGGATGCAATCGGGTCAAGTTAAATCGGGCTGTTTTTCTTTCGCAAGCAGAAGAATTAAAAAAACGCGAAGCGATTCCTTCCGAAGAATTTTTTGATAGCGAAAAATGGAAAAATTTACCGCTAAAAATCGAAGGCACTTTTTTAAAACCCGAAGAAAAATGGCAACAAAAAAATTGCCCCTTTCTCGGCCGTGAAATTTGGGTGCTTCCCGACGGCTCAACGGAACCGTGTCCCGATCCCGAAAATCGTTTCGGTGAACATCTCGCTTCTGAAAATCGATGTGATAATTGTCATTTGTTTCCAAAAAATATTCAACAACTTAATTCATTTTTGTTAAAGAAAATTGTTAAAGATTGATTGGAATCTTGATAGAGTTTAGAAAAAATCTATATTCTACTTATGGGTTTGAGGATAAGTGATCATGCAAAAGAACATATGGCTCGCTGTGGAATTTCTGAGCAAGATGTTGTAGATGTTTTGTGTGGTAAATGCAAAATTTTAAAAAAGGTTATTTCGCAAAAAGATGAATCTTGTTCGTTGATTTTTGCAGAAGCTTCTGGAAAAATTTGCAAAATCGTTTATTCTGAAACTTCAAATACCATTGTTACGGCTTTTACTGTAAGGAGGCTATAATGAAAAAAAGAATGACAGATGAAGAAATAGAACGTATTGCTTCTTATTATGAAAATCAAACTGAAGAAGAAGCCGATGCGGAACTCAAATGGGCAGAAAAAAATGATCTAGTTGTGAAAGGTCCGACTCCATTTAACGAAGCATCAAAAATTCTTTCTACAAAGTATAAAGCTTATTTGAAACGTCAAGAAAAAAACAAACTTAAAATTGGGACGAATTTGGATGTTGCTGTTGTGGAAGAATTAAAAAAACGAGTAGCTCATTTGGGTATGCCTAATACGATGAAAATCATTAAAATGTAAAAAAATTTCGCATGGATTGACCAAATTCACATTTTTTGCATTTGAGATGATTTTCAATGAAAAACGAGTAAAAATATTCAACATTTTTCCCCAAAATGAGCTATTATTTGAAAAGGCTTATTTAACAGCCTGGATAAATTATGAAAAGCATTTATGTTGGTAATCTCCCCTTTGCGTTCCGCGACGCCGACCTCGCCGGCCTCTTCGCTGAATTTGGCGAAATCAAGAGCGCAAAGATCATCATGGACCGCGATACAGGTCGCAGCAAAGGTTTCGGCTTCGTTGAAATCGAAGACGACGGTGTTGCAGCAAACGCAGTCGAACAGCTGAATGGCAAGGAAGTGAACGGTCGTCCACTCCGCGTCAATGAGGCTCGCCCGAGAGAACCGCGTCCGCGCCGTTTCTAAAAGAAGAAAAGGCTGCAATCGGTTGCAGCCTTTTTTTATGCTTTTTCGGCTTTCATTTCGCCAAACAAAACTTTCTATTTTAAGGGTATGATGAAAAATTTACAGTATTTTCTTCCGCAAAAAGGGGAACAGTTGTCCAACGAAGATTTGCTTGGACGTTTTTTAACGTGGACGGAAGAACGCGGCGTGAATTTGTATGAAGCGCAAGAAAATGCAATTCTCGAATTGTTTGACGATAAGAATGTGATTTTAAATACGCCGACGGGAAGTGGAAAATCTCTTGTTGCCGAAGCACTTCATTTTATGAGCCTTTCTCTTGGGCGTCGTTCGGCTTATACTTGCCCGATCAAAGCATTGGTGAACGAAAAATGGATGGCGCTTTGCAAAGAATTTGGCCCAGAAAATGTGGGACTTTCGACGGGCGATGCGACGGTGAATATGGACGCTCCCATCCTTTGTTGCACCGCAGAAATTTTGGAAAATCGCGCGCTCGGGGAAGGGGAAAATTTAAATATCCAAGATGTCGTGATGGACGAATTCCATTATTACTCGGACAAAGAACGCGGCGTCGCTTGGCAAGTTCCGCTCCTCACTCTTCCGCAGACTCGATTCCTTTTGATGTCGGCGACGATGGGAAAAACGGATTTCTTTGAAAGCGTCCTTTCGAATTTGAATGGGAAACCGAGCGTGACAGTTTCGAGTAAAACGCGTCCGGTTCCGCTAGAATTTTCGTATTCAATGAATGAAATTTCGACGACGGTACAAGGACTTGTGAACGAAGGAAAAGCGCCGGTTTATGTCGTTCATTTTACGCAAGCCTCGGCGGCAGAAAATGCGCAAAATTTTACGAGCTTAAACCTTTGCAGCAAAGAAGAAAAAGCAGCACTCGCCAAAGAAATTTCGCACTTTCGATTTTCAAGTCCATACGGACCAGAATTCAAACGCTTTCTCAAAGCGGGAATCGGTTTACATCATGCGGGGCTTTTACCGAAGTATCGCATCCTCGTTGAAAAGCTTTCGCAGCGCGGACTTCTCAAAGTGATTTGCGGAACGGATACGTTGGGCGTCGGCGTGAATGTGCCGATTCGAACAGTTCTCTTTACGCAACTTTGCAAATATTCGGGCGATAAAACGGCGATTCTCGCTGCCCGCGATTTTCATCAGATCGCAGGACGCGCAGGCCGTAAAGGCTTTGATGATGTCGGCTTTGTCGTCGCGCAAGCGCCGGAGCATGTTATCGAAAATGCGAAACTTGCCGCGAAGGCATCGCAGACGGGGAAAAAATTTGTCAAACGGAAACCGCCCGAACGCGGATATGTTCCGTGGGACGAAAGTACGTATCAGCGTTTAATTGCGTCGCCGCCCGAGCCGCTCACGTCGCGATTTGAAGTTTCGCACGGAATGCTCATCAATGTGCTTTCTCGGAAAACGGACGGCTGCCAAGCGATGCGGAAACTTATCCGCGATTCGCACGAAACACTCAAACGCAAAAAAGAATTGAATCATCGTGCGTTTCAACTTTTCCGTTCTCTCGTCGAAAAACGCATCGTGGAATTTATTGAAAATCCGCAGCCGGGAATGGCGCACGTCCGCGTGAATTTAGACTTGCAAAATGATTTTGCGATGAATGAACCGCTTTCGCTTTATCTCTTGGATACGCTTCTGAAGTTAGATGCCGAAAGTCCAGACTTTGCGCTCGATGTCATTTCTTTGATCGAATCGATTGTGGAAAATCCCGAACCGATTTTGCGCGTGCAGTTAAAGAAAGCGCGCGACGCGCGTTATGCGGCGCTCAAAGCGGAACATGCAGAATACAATAAAATTCAAGATGAATTGGATAAAGTGGAATATCCGAAACCGCTCCGCGATTTTATTTATACGACGTTTAATGAATTTGCCGATGAACATCCGTGGGTCGGAAATTTAAATGTCGAACCGAAATCCATTGTCCGCGAAATGATTGAAAATTTTGATACATTCAGCGGCTACGTGAAAAAATACGGACTTTCTCGAATGGAAGCGCTGCTTTTGCGGCACATCAATTACGTTTACAAAGTGCTTTCGCAAACCGTTCCGGATACGATGAAAACCGAAGAAATTTTAGAAATTCAAAATTACTTGGACGAAGTTATTCGCAGAACGGATTCGAGCCTCCTCGAAGAATGGGAGCGTTTGAAAAATCCAGAATTTGTGGCGGCAGAAGAAAATCCGGAGAAAGCATTTCACGCCGAAGATGCAACGAAAGATGTTACTCTCGACAAGAAAAAATTTTTGGCAAATTCGCGCTCGCGCATTTTCGCGCTCCTTTCGCTTTTGCGAAATCGCGATTTGGATGGCGCATTGGATTTGCTCGCCGAAGATATTCCCGAAAATGAAATTCTCGCCGATGCAGAAAATGTGCCGTGGACCGAAAAAAGGATGGAAGAAATTTTAGAAGAATATCACGCGGAACACGGAAATTTCAGGCTCGATGCAGAAGGCCGTTCGGCAAAGCATACGATTGCGCTGTGGTCGGGAGAAAATTTGCAAATTCAGCAAGTTTTGCAAGATGACGAAGATTTGAATGATTGGGAAGTGGATTTTTCAATTCCTTTGGCCGAAGCCCGCGAAGCGGGAATGCCTCTTCTCCGATTGAATCGAATCGGGCCCGTTTCGTAACCGCAGAAAAATTTTGCGTCTTTACATTCCACGCTAAAAAAACTAGATTTGGCCGCATCATTTGATAGGGCTGACCCGCCCTATTCCTAACTCTGGAAAAAAAATGACAAAGGCTAAACTCATCAAATTCATTATCGCAACAGTCCTTGCGATTGTTGCTCTCTTCGTCCCGTACGAAGCCCTCGGAATTGACGGCCCGAACACCCTCAATCCCATTGAAATTCGCGTGATCGCTATCTTTGTGATGGCGGCTCTTTATTGGATTCTTCAACCGTTCCCAATTTGGACAACATCCACATTGGTCATTGTGTTGATGATTCTCACGCTTTCAAATTCCGCATTCCTTCCGTTCCGCGTCGAAGGCGTAGAACCGATGAAATACAAGGACATTATGAATACCTGGTCCGACCAGACAATCATGCTGTTCCTCGGCGGATTCTTCCTTGCTGCGGCTGCAACCAAGTACAAAATGGACTTGAACCTTGCCCGCGTTCTTTTGAAGCCTTTTGGTCACAATCCGAAGTTCGTTCTCATCGGCTTAATGATGATTACGGCTCTCTTCTCGATGTTTATGAGCAATACGGCAACGGCTGCGATGATGCTTGCAATTCTCGCTCCGGTGCTCAAACTCTTTGATGAAAAAGATAAAGGAAAAGCGGCATTTGCTCTCGCAATTCCGGTCGGCGCAAACATCGGTGGTATGGGTACTCCGATTGGAACTCCTCCGAATACGATTGCGCTCGGCGCTTTGAATGAAGCGGGTTATAGCGTTTCGTTCGGACAATGGATGGCTTTCGGCGTTCCGTATGTGATTATCATGATGCTTATCGCTTGGTTCATCATCATGAAGATTTACCCGATTTCGGCAAAGCGGATGGATTTGAATATCGAAGGCGCTGATGGATTTGACAAGAGCCCGCGCGCTCTCATCGTTTATGCGACTTTCGGACTTTGCGTTGTTCTTTGGCTCCTCGGTAAGAATGTTCACGGCATTAACGACTACTCGATTGCGATGATTCCGATTGCTGTGTTCGCATTGACGGGCGTGATTAACAAGAAAGATTTGAACGGCATGAGCTGGGACGTTCTTTGGCTCGTCGCAGGCGGTTTTGCGTTGGGCGTTGGTCTGCAAAAGACTGGACTTGCTGCGCATTTAATCGGAGCGATTCCGTTTGATACTTGGCCTGCATTCCCGCTTCTCGTCGGCTGCGGCATTATCTGCCTCTTTATGGCGAACTTCATGAGCCATTCGGCAACGGCTGCACTTCTCGTTCCGATTTTGATTGTGGTCGGAATGAACTGCGCAGATAACTTGGCGCCTCTCGGTGGCGTTACGGCTCTTCTCGTGGCAGTGGCTTTCGCAAGCTCTCTCGGGATGAGTATGCCGATTTCGACTCCGCCGAATGCACTCGCTCATGCGACGGGTTTTGTTGATACGAACGGAATGGCAAAGTCGGGAATCCTTTTGGGTCTTATCGGACTTGTCCTCGTTTACGTGATGATGTTTGTGCTCGCTCGTTTGCACTTCTTCGGCGATCCGAAGCCGACAGTGGCGCCGGCTCCGGCAGCGGCTGCGGTGATTTCGACTCCAGCGGTTTCTGCTCCGGTAGATACTACGGTGCAGTTGAACGCAGAAGCGGCTGCAGCGGTTCAAGTTGCAGATAGCGCAAAAGTGGATTCTGCTGCTCCGGTGGCTGTCGATTCTTCTGCAGCAAAGTAATTGAGATATTTCAAAAAACAAGGCTTCCCGATTCGGGAAGCCTTGTTTTTTTTATTTCTTCAAAACCACCGGCTGGGCCGGTGGTCAAATATCGCCTTCTGACGTTCCGTCCTCGATATAAAAAATCCCTTGATTACTTTTGATATGCGGTCTGCCAACTGCATTACAATGAATCAAAGGATTTTAAATGAATAATAGAAATAATCATACGTTGACGCATTCAATGAGGAATTGTAGAGGTCATATTGGGTTTTCAAAATTTCGCAGAAAAGTGTTTGATAGGGAACGTCGCCGAGAAATCGGAAAAACGCTAAAATTTGAATGCGGAAATTTGGCGAAGGAAAACGAAAATAGCCCGAGCAATTGACTTGTCCGAGAAATTTTAGGGTAAAGAACTCAGGCGATTTGACCCCAAAATCGTTATAAAAATTGATTACAAAAAAAGAAAAACTCCGCGGTTTGCGGAGTTTTCGTGGTCGATACAGAACTCGAATCTGTGACCTCTACCATGTCAAGGTAGCGCTCTAACCAACTGAGCTAATCGACCGTTTAGGGTGAACCAATAGTAGAAAGTTTTTTTTGAACTGTCAAGGGGAATGAGACGGAAAAGTGAAAATTTTTAACGATCGTCGGGGTCGACCCAGTAACGCATTCGCCCCGAGATGATGACGCGGGTGGAATCGCAATTTTCGCCGTAGCAATGGTTGAAGATGAGGCGCAGGTCGGCGCTCCAAATCGTGTCGCGTTGATCGAATTTGACGTAGCTAGAATCGGCGTCGATGATGCGGGCGGGGTTGCTGTTTCCGAGGATTAAATAGGTGTAATTGATGTTGGTTTGCGGGCGGTTCATGCCGAGCTCGGGCTTGTAAACCATGATTTGTAGGCGGTCGCCGTCGTCATTTTTTCCGAGGAAGGTGACGAAGTGTTTGTTCGGGCGTAATTTGACATTGCCGTCGTCGGGATGAATGTCCAATTTGAGTTCGTCGCTGTGATTCCATTCGCCCAAAATGCTATCGGTATAAGCTTTCGTGTCGTTGATGCGCAGATTCATGTAGCCGCCGCCCGAGACGCTCCAGCCGCTGTTGATGTCGCTGCACGCTATGAAAAAAATGAAAAGTAAAAGAAAGAGTCGAATCACGAGAATAAATTAGAAATTTCCGAGTTCGGATTCGCGCAAAATTTTCGCGGCGTATTTTGGTAAATCCGAAGCGAGTACGCCATATTCGGAAAATTCTTTTGCGGCAAATTCGCCGGCGAGTCCGTGAATTTTTGCTCCGAGAACGGCTGCGTCGAATGGGGACATTTTCTGCGCTAAAAAGCCCGCAATCATTCCGGTGAGACAGTCGCCAGTTCCCGCTTTGGCGAGTGCGGAATTTCCCGTTTCGTTGATGTGCAAATTTTTTCCGTCGGCGATGATGGTGCGGTGCCCTTTCAAAAGAACGATGGCGTGAAATTTTTCCGAAGCTTTTTGCGCAAAATGTTCGCGATTTTTTTGAATGCTTTCGACGTCGGTTTTGAGCAAGCGGGCGAGTTCCATCGGATGCGGCGTCATGACGCAATTTCCGTCAAAGTGAAAATTTTCACCGGATTGAGCGAGCCAATTTAAACCGTCTGCATCTAAAACCAGCGGGATTTTTTTTGCGATGAGAAGAGAAATGAAATCGTGTAAAAACGAATTAAAAATTTTTAAATCGCAGCCGAGCGCAGAAATGCCGCATCCCAAAGCGCAAACGGTTCCGGGTTTAATTTGCGAAGCGAGAAGCGGAAAACTTTTTGGAGAAATTGCACTCCCTTCTTGTGGAAGTGGAAGATAAACGGCTTCGGGAAGTTGCGCGGAAACCGCATCGATTACAGGAGGAATTGCGGCGAGAATTGCATAGCCCGCGCCGACGCGTAACGCTGAAACTGTCGAAAGATAAGCGGCGCCGCGAAAATTGACAGAGCCCGCAATATTCAAGACATGACCGAAGGTCGCTTTGTTCGAATCTTCGGGGCGCGCTGGTAACATTTACGCCTCCAATGTTGCCAAAAACTTTTTGAAATCGTCGGGAGTGGTGAGCTTATCGTTTTGAGAATTTCCGTTCACAATAAAAACAGGAATGGAAAAATGTTCCAAAATCGAAGCTTCATCGGTCGGCAAAAAGTCGAGCGGATTTGCATCGATTTTTTGATATAAGGATCGGAAAATTTTGACGGATGCGGCTTGCGGTGTCTGCGCCAAGTAAACGGTTTCGCGCGGAATTGTCTGGAGCACTTTTCCGTCTTTCGCAATTTTTACTGTATCGACTGCGTGCTTTGCGACTAAGCAGGCGCCTTGATTTTTCAGCGTTTCCATGACTTGTAAAATCAATTCTTTAGAAAGGAATGGCCGCGCCACATCGTGCACCAAAACAAAATCAATATCGGGCGAAAGCGCTTCAATTCCGTTTCGCACGGACTGCCAACGTTCTTTGCCACCGACGACGATCTTAATTTTTTTTGCCAATGGAAAATGTGAAAGTTCTTCTTCGAAATGCGATTTCCAATCGGTGGGAACTGCGAGAACAACTTCTTGAATTTCGGGCATTTGCGCAAAAGTTTCAAGCGCATATTGATAAACCGGTTTTTCGCCGAGTTTTAAAAGTTGCTTCGGAAGCGAAGCGCCCATGCGCTTGCCGAGACCGCCAGCGGGGAGAACCGCAGCAAATTTTTTTTCAGAATTATTTGACATTTTGCACGCAGCGAACGGCATAACCTGCCGACTTAAAATTGTGATAACGATAAATGTCGCGGGAATCGTAATCGAGACTGCGATAGTAAGCGCTGTTCGCATCTTTTTCCGTCGCCGTCCAAAAATATGCGTGCGATTCCGCATACATAAAATTGCCTTCGTAAACAATTCCCGAAGGAACGCCACCAAATCCAATCGAGTCCGAACCATTTCCCGAATTATCTTCGTCTTCTTGCCAGCCCGTTTTGGATTTTAATTTGTAACCATTTTCGTCGCCCAATTCTTTTTCGAGAAGGCTCCATTCTTCGTCCGATGGAAGGCGCCAACCGTTAGGGCAAACTTTTTTCGCCGTGTTAAAGTCGTATAGGCGTCCGTATTTTTCACAATTTTTCTTTTTGTTTTTGTAGCACGCAGAACCCGAAAAAGTCCACGTATTCAAATTGCGTTTCATCCAACGGAGATTCCCGACGGTGACGGATCCGCCTTCGACGCATGATTTAAATGTCGCAGAAATTTCAACGCTGTCTGCGGGCATAAAAAATTCCGCCGAATCCGCCGAGAGAATTTTCAAATTTTTTTCAAACGATGACGGCGATACATTCCAACCGGCGAAGCATAAATCGCTATTCGCATCGATTGTCAAATACACTTTTTTCTTAGGCGCATAAATTCCTGAGCCCGAAGCATTTTTCACTGTCAGTGGAAATTCCGATGGCGCAGAACTCGAAGAAATCGAAGACGAACTCAATGAATCGGTAGCCGAAGAAAGCGAATCCGCGGCAGCGGAAATGGGCGCTTTTACAGAACTCGACGAAGACTCCGCGCTAGAAATTTCTGTCGCAGACGAAATATTTTGCTTTTTCACCGGCTCAGGCGCTTCTCGCGTTGAGCAAGAAACGAAAATCAGAGCAAAAAATAGGGCAAAAATTTTCATGAGTCATTCCTCGTGGCGTGAAAAATAATAATTTCAATGCATGGAAAAATCAATTCAAGCATACATTCTCGGCAATGGTCACATGGGGCATCTTCATCAGCAACATTTAGAAGCCCTCGGCATTTCTTGTACAACTTATGATGGGGAAGAAGATTGTTATCGTCGCATTCTTGAATTTTTCCCCGAAGAAAATGAAGTGATTTTCGTCGCTTCTCCGGCGCAGTCGCATCGCAGTTATGCGTTCTTGGCTCTCGCTTACGGCTTCGATGTTTTCGTCGAAAAACCGATCGCCCTTTCGATGACAGAAGTGAACGATTTGCTGAAGATTGCGAAACAATCTCATGCGTTATTGTTTGCAGGACATTGTGAAAGATACAGTCTTGCCTTCCAAAATTTTTTGAAAAAATTCCAAGAAACGGCGGCAAAAATTGCGCCGCGGAAAATTGAATTTACCCGTTGGAATAAACCGACTCCGCGCGGTCAAGATGTTTCGGTGATTTGGGATTTGGGCGTTCACGATTTTGATTTGCTTTACACGATGAAACAAGCGGTGCCGTCTTGGGATTCGGAAAAAACGGAAATTTATTTTGACGAATCGCGGGAAGCCGAAGAATCAAAGCGGGAAATTAAAGCGACATTCCAAGTGGACGATGTGGACTTTGTGCTCACTTGCAATTTGAATGAAACGCAGCCGATGGAATCGGACGCAATTACTCGGGAAATTCAAGAATTTTTGCGGATTCGTGCACTCCCAGATTCCGAACGTTTCGAAGCGATGAACTCTCAACTGGCGGGCGCCATTTTCGCCGTGCAAGAAGCGGAAAAGTTAAACGATTCCGCTGGCTACAATCATTATTCTAGTCCGAATAAACCGAAATAAAAATTCAAAAAAAGATCGCCGAAACGGTAAACAATCGGAGCGGCAATTGCTAAAAACGGCCCGAAAGGAATTTCTTGGCTGTTTTCTTTTTTGATGAGACGATACGGCACCATTACGAGAATGCCGAGAAGAGAAGCGAGAACGAGGGCGAAGAAAGCGTTTCCAATTCCCATGAGCGCTCCAAATCCTGCGACTAATTTAACGTCTCCAAGTCCCATCGCATCGCGCTTTAAAATTTTCCCAGCGATAAATCCGATGAGGTAAAGTCCGCCGCCCGCAAAAATTGCGCCGAGAAAACTTTGTAACGGAGTAATTCCGCCTGGGAAAAAAGAAAGTAAAATGCCGATGACGATGCCGCCGATGCTCATCGAATCGGGGATGAGTTTAAATTCAAAATCGACAGCGGAAATCGGATAAATCGCAAGCAAAAGCCAGAAGAGCGCGAAGGAATCTGCCCAATGCGCAACCGGTGCAGTAAACGAAAAAAGCGAAGCATCTTGAAAAGGAAAATTCGCAAGTAAAAGCGCAAACGCTCCGAGAAGTCCGCAGAGCGCTTCGCCGATCGGATAACGAATACTAATCGGCTGATGACAGCACGCACTTTTTCCGCGTAAAATCAACCACCCGATGACCGGCAAATTGAACCAAATCGGAATATGCTTTTTGCAATGCGGACAAAAAGACGGCGGAGAAATTAACGAAATTCCTCGCGGCATTCGATAGACGATGACGTTGTAAAAGCTGCCTGTGCAGGCGCCTAAAATGGCGAATAAAATCGCCGCATACCAAAGAGGAATTTCTTGCATAAAACAAAAATAGTTTTTGCAACGCGTGCGCCGAACGCAAAAATTCTTTTCAGCGTAAAAAAACTATATTCCATTCGTGTTTAGTTTGATTCGTTATTTAATTTCCGAAGCTTTTCGCGGGTGGAAAGAACATCGGACAGTTGTATTTCCGTCGCTGGTGACGATTTTTCTTTGCGCGGTTTTGCTTGGACTTTCGGGCGCATTTTTGCTCGGAGCGTATCGGCTTTCGCATGTCGAAAATCGCTTGTATCAAATTGAAGTCTTTTTGAAAAATTCGGTCCCCGCGGATTCTATAAAAAGTTTAGAAACGGAATTGTGGCAAATTAAACAATTCGAATCTGTCGTTTATAAAAGTCCCGATTCAGCGATGGCGGATTTTCAAAAAAGATTTTCGCACGAAATGCTTTCGCTTGTAAACGGAAATCCGTTGCCCGCTTCTTTTGTGCTCACGATTTCTCCGCGTTACCGCGAACCTTCGATTTTACACGAATTGGTTTTGCAACTTCAAACGAATGAAGCTTTTGATGCGGTCGAAGCGCCGACGGATTTTGTCGATCGCATTGCAGAATGGAAATTTCCGCTTATCTTTTGGCCCGTTGCAACGACGATTCTCATCTTTGTCACGCTTTTCTTAATCATCGGAAATGCGGTGAGGCTTTCTTTATTTTCACGAAAATTGTTGGTCGAAAATATTCGCTACGCCGGCGGTTCTTCTTTCTTCATCGAGTTTCCGTTTTTGCTCGAAGGAATTATGCAAGGAATTTCGGCGAGCGGCGCAGCTGCATTTTTGCTTCTCTTTGCCGAAAAATCTCTCAGCCGTCAAATTCCCGTGCTCAGTTATTATTTATCGGGCTTTGACTATTTGCTTTTGCTCGTCGTCGTGGCGGTGACTTTGGTTTCGGTGTATTCGAGTTTCCGCAGCGTGCGAACTTTCTTAAATCGCGATGCCGTCGAAAGGTAATGAAATCGCATGAAATTTCGCTTTTGGCTCATCGGATTTTTCGTCTTTCTTTTGGTCGCGTCGCCGGCTTTTGCTGCAAAAAAATCGACGAGTTCGCAGTTGGCAAAGCAGCGCGCTGAACTGAAAAATTTGGAAGAAAATTTAGCGAAGCAACGCAAAAAAGTCAAACTTTTGGAATCCGAAGAAAAAGGCGTTTTGAATACGATTGCGCTTCTCGATGAAAATTTAAGTCGCACCCGAGAATATGTGCAACTGCTCGCGAAAAATGAATCGACGGTAAAAACATCGCTCACAGAAATCGGCAGAGCATTAGATTCTTTGGACAAAGAAATTGCGCGGCGAAATGAAGCGATGCAGAAACGAATTCGCGAACTTTATATTCATGGCGAAGCAGGTCCGCTCAGCGAAATTCTCGCAATTCTCCGCGGCGAAGGTTCTCCCGAACGCCAGATTTATTATGTGAATCGACTCCTCACAGAAGACCGCGAAAAAGTGGAAAGGCTTTCTTGGCTTTTGCGGGAACGCGCTCTCAAAAAACGCGAAGCGTCCGCGCGACTTTCGGAATTGCATTCTTTACAATCCAAAAAATCAGCGGAAGAAGCGGGCTTAAAAAATCAAATTCAAACGCAAGGCGAAGTTCTCGCTTCGGTGCAAAAAAGTAAAAGTCTGCAGAAAAAAGCGATTCAAGAAATCGAACAAAATCAGCGGACAATGCTTTCGATTATTCGCCGCTTAGAAAAAAAGCGTGAACAAGAAATTGCGCAGGCAAAGAAAAAACAAAAGCAGAAAAAGTCTTCGAAAAAAGCAGAAAAAATTCCGCGAGTTCCGGTCAAGCCTGTCGGTCCCAAATGCATGCCGCTGAACGGAAATATCATCGCGGAATATGGAATGCACGAACATCCGGTGCTGCACATTATGACACGTAATCTCGGCGTCGAAATCCGCGGCAAAAAAGGACAAAAAGTCAAAGCAGCGGCCGCGGGAACGGTCGTGATGGTCGCCGAAATTGACGGCCGTGGGCCTTCTACGATTATCGAACACGAAGGCGGCGTTTACTCCGTTTATGGTCACATGAGCGCAATTCGGGTAAAAGAAGGCGATAAAGTCAAAAATTGCGAAGATATTGGAACGGTCGGCGATATCGCATCGCTAAATGGAATTAAATTGTATTTCCAAGTTAGCGAAGGAACCGATACGGTCGATCCTTTGAAATGGTTAAAGAAAAAATGACGAAGTTTTGTTTGCAAGGTCCAGAATCGCAAAAGGGCGCACGCCAGCTCTTAGAAAATGCGCTTGCCGAAAATCGCTTCCCGCAGGCGGTCCTCATCGAAGGGGAACGCGGCATCGGGAAAAAAGCGTTGGCGATGGAACTTGCCAAAACTCTTTCTTGTTCCGATTCCGAAATTGCACCTTGTGGAAAATGTTTCGGCTGCAAATTGGCTTCGGATCCGGGAAATGTGCAAGGTTGGGTTATTCCGCTTGAAACGGCAGAAGCCAATGCGAAATCTGCGGCATCGGTCAAAGAAAATTCCACCGCAAAAACCGTCGAAGAAATCAAAGCGGAATATATCAAGAAAATTTTTGAAAATCCGTATTCCGTTTCGTTCGTTTCGAATGTCGCGCAAATTTCCGTTGATCAAATTCGCAGCATGACTTCGCAATTTTCGCGGACAAGTGATGGCGTTCGCGTAGTCATCATCGCCGAAGCAGATCGGATGAATGAATCCGCAGCGAATGCGCTTTTAAAAACTCTCGAAGAAGTCCCGCCGAACACATATTTCATTCTCACTTCCTCGGCGGCGGGGCGCTTGCTACAGACGATTCGCAGCCGTTGCCTTTCTCTGCGTTTGCCACCGCTTTCGTCGGACGAAGTGCAAAAAATTGCCCGCTCCTATTCGGACGAAGAACTTTCTCCCGATGCGCTCGGCATGGCGCTCGGCTCTCCGGGAATGGCGCTTTATTACAACGAAAATATCGCAGAGAATGAAACTCTCGCGTTTGATTTTTTGAAAGATAGCGTCGAAGGCAATTATTCGGATTTATTTTTTGAATTGGAAAAATTCTTTCCGCGGGGCGCAGGCGCAGCCGATACTGCGGTAATGATGCTCGACTTTTTGGAATTTTTAGTGGGCGATGCGCTGCGTATTTTGGCGGGTGAATCTTGTCGTCTTCCCGATGAACGGGCGAATGTTGAAAGTTTGAATTTAGGACGTTTTGGCGCCGAAGCTTTAGAAAAAGCGTTGCTCGAAATTACGACTGCAGCTTCAAATATTGCAGGGCGAAAAAATTCTGCTATCGTTGCGCTCCAAACTCTTTCGATTGGACTTTTTGAGGGGTATAAGCGATGAACGCAGAACTTCTCGCCAATTCGATTGCGCATAAATTAAGCATTCCGCATTTGATTGCTCGCATTTTAGTTGCCCGCGGATGTGAATCGGTTTCCAAGGCTTACGCTCGCGTGCACAGTACCCGCGAAGATGTTTTAAATCCGCTCGATTCCAAGCAACCGATGTGCGGCATGGACGCTGCATTAGATTGGATTCTTCAGGCAAAAAATTCGGGCGAAAAACTTTGCATCTTTGGTGATTACGATATGGACGGTCTCACCGGAACAGCCTTATTAAAGCGCGGACTTTCGGAAATCGGAATTGACGCGTCGTGGCATTTGCCGTGTCGCTTTGGAATGGGCTCGGGCTATGGGCTTTCTACCGATGTCGTCGATCAAATGCTCGCAGAAAATGTCCGCTATCTTTTGACGGTCGATACGGGAATTACCGCGAACGCCGAAATTGAATATGCGAAATCCAAAGGCATGCGTGTCATGATTATCGATCACCACGAACCTTCGGGCGATGGACTTCCGCCGAGCGATGTGCTTTTAGATCCGTGTCAAGACGATTGCCTTTACCCGAATAAATCGCTTTGCGGCGTCGGCGTTTCGTATAAATTCATCGATACGCTTTTCCAAAAAGAAGGCAAAGGTTCTGCGGACAAATATTTGGATTTGGTGGCGCTCGGTACCTTAGCCGATCTCGTCGAAATGACTCCGGAAAATCGTTACTTGACCCGCAGCGGACTTTCGCGACTTTTAACCAGTGCGTGGCCCGGAGTGCGTGAACTTTGCCGCCGTCAATTAGAAAATGCGCCTTATGTCGGCGGGCAAGATGTGCTCTTCCGCATTGCGCCGTTAATGAATGCGCCCGGTCGTATGGACAAGCCCGACGTCGCTTTGGAATTACTCCTCTGCGATGATGCCGCAAAAGCGTCCGCTTTGCTCGACAATCTTTCGAAGTATAATGACTTGCGCAAAAAAACGGAAGCCGATATTTCTAAAGCGGCAATTGATTGGGTGAATGATCGTTACGGCGAAAAATTGCCGCATGTTTTAGTCGTCGATGGAAAATCGTGGCATCCCGGCGTCATCGGAATTGTCGCTGCAAAAGTGGCGCAAACATTTAACCGCCCGTCTGCAGTTTTAACCGTTGAAAATGGCATTGCTCAAGCGTCGGCGCGCGCAATTCCCGGATTTAATTGGCACAAGGCTTTGTTCGAAGTCCGCGATTTATTTTTGCGGTGGGGCGGTCACGCCAACGCAGCCGGATTCAGCCTCAAAGAAGAAGACATTCCCGTTCTTCGCGAACGTTTGCAGCGTTGGGCCGAAGATCAAAATGCGGCAGCTTTCGGCGAACCTGTTGAAGAAAATTCCGAACGGATTCCGGCGGCGCTCAACGAAATTACTCCCGACTTGATGAATGCGTTACAAAACTTAGAACCGTTTGGCGGGAAAAATCCGTATCCGATTCTCTTTACCGAAAATGTTCAGGTCGAAAAATTACGGGAATTGCGCGGCGGGCATTTACAGCTTAAACTTTCGCAAAGCGGAAGTCCTCAATTTGCAGCGATTGCCTTTGGCATGGCAAATGCAAAAAAAATTATCGAAGCGAAACACAAAAAAATTTCTATCGCATTTGAACCGGTTTGGAATGTTTTCGCCGGTAGAAAAAGTATTCAGCTTTTGATTAAATCCATTTCGTAAACGCAAAATCCCCCAAAAAATGGACAAAAAAAGGCGCAGATGAACTGCGCAATATTTACTTTTCGGAACGAAGAATTTGAATTAACTTGTCTTTGCAAATGTCGATGAGCACAAATGCTTCGAACATTCGAGCTTGACGCCATTTTTTAGCGTATTGCTCTTCCCAATTAATCGCTACTTCTTGCGGATTTTCCTTGCCTTTTTGTTCTTCGTTGCGGTACCAAACTTCTTTGTTGATTTCTTTAATCAAATCCGCCATTTCTGCAGCGGGTTGAAGAGAACCGCGAACCAAAAGGTAAGCGCGAAGATTGTCCAAAAGAATTTCATTGCTCGGCTCGGAACTATCTTCTTTGGAAATAATCCAAATCCGATTCCGATGACGACGGGCAAATTCCATTAAGCGCTCTTCAATTTTAGCAAGCTCGCCTTTCTGGTATTTTGCTACGACCGTCTCGCGAGGGTAGTAGATTGAATCCGGATAGTATTCGATCATAAGTTCTTTTGGTTATAATGCCCAAGGCGGGACTTGAACCCGCACGACCTTGCGGCCAAGGGATTTTAAGTCCCCAGTGTCTACCATTCCACCACCTGGGCAGGTGTGAACGCTCTTAATATAGAAAATTGCGACGCAATAAGAGTGTAAAAGAATTGAAATTTTTGCAAAATAGTCGGAATTTTTTGCAAAAGTCAAATTTTTTCGGCGAGGGCGCGTCCTTGTGCAATGCGTTTTGCCATTCCGATGCCGTCGATGCCGTTTCCGCCCATCAAAATGCCGGGGAAAGCTTCTTCAATTCCTCGATACGCTTTTTCGCGAAGAGGCGTTTTCAAATCGTATTGCGGAATCGCTTCTTCGTGGCGAGTAATTTCAAATAAATCGGGATTGAATTGCTTCAAGTGTAAAATTTCAGCGACTTCTTTGCCGATTAAATTTTTGAGTTCCGCATCGGACATCGAAACGAATTCGGGGTGACGCAAACCACCGACGAAAACCGCGAGCAATGCGCCGTTCTGCGGGGCGCGGTTCTGAAATAACGAAGACATGTAAAGAATGCCGAGAATATTTCGCTTTTCTTTGGACGGCATTAGGGCACCAAAACCGTTGAGTGGAAGACCTTCCCAATGTTTAAAACCGACTGCAGCGACAGCGACTTTTGCGTAGAGAACTGCACTTGCATCGGCGAAATTTTCCTTTGCAAAGGGGAAGACTTCGAAAACGTGACTCGCTCCCGCTGTAAAAATCACGCGGTCAAAAATGCCGTAATTTTTTTCACCGACTTGAACGGAAAATTTTCCCTCTTGCGGGGTGACAATTGGGCTTGAATTCATCACAAAATTTTCGGTGCCGATTGAGTTTTTCAAACTTTCGGTGAGAGTGCTTAAGCCGCCCTTTGCCGAGAAAGTTTTTTTCGAAGCTTTTTTATCGCGGGCGGTTTTTGGCTGTCGCATTTTTGCAATGGAACCGCGGATGAAACTGCCGTAATCGCGTTCCAAATTATAAAGTTTCGGGAGCGCAAATCGCGGAATCATATCGTCGGGAGTTCCCGCATAAACGCCGGAAACAAAAGGATCAACCGCATAATTCAAAAAGGATTCTCCGAGTCGGCGCTTGACAAAAGATGTTAACGTTTCGTTCGGATCCGTTCCGCGCGGACGGAAAGGTTCGAAAGGCATTCCGAATTTATCTTTCCACGAAAATAGCGGCGTCAAAAGTCCGCTGATGGGATCCGACGGAATCGGGTGCAATTTTCCGCTTTTTAAAATGAAACGATTTCCTGAAAGACTCGGCGCTTCTTCCATTTTCGAACGAATTCCCAAATCTTCAAAAAGTTCTACGACTTCGGGAAGGCTTGCAACGCCTGTGCTCGGGCCGGATTCATAAATAAAACCATTTTGAGAGTGAGATTGCATCACTCCGCCAACTTCCGCATTTTTATCAAAAACAGTTACCGCATGGCCGGCTTTTTTTGCATAAAACGCAGTCGAAAGTCCAGTAATTCCAGCACCGATAATCGCAATTTTTTTCATATCGCAAAATTAGAAAATTTTGAAAAGTAAAATTCAAGTTGTCTTTGGACAACGAAAAATTTTCGGCGGGCGAAGAAAAATCGGAAAAATTTCAAAATAAAATTACTTTTAAAATGGGAATTTTTTTTAAAGGATTTGGTGATGGATTCTGTTTTAAAACAAGCGTTTTTCGCTTTGACAATTTTTAGTTTTTGCGCGGTTTCTGTGTATGCAACTTCGGTTGCAGTGCACGATCCGTCGGTCGTTTTAGTTTATAAAGATGCTGCGGGAAATTCTTATCCAGAACAAGATGCAAAAAATTCGCGTACGAAGTTCTATTACATTTTTGGAACGCAAATGGGAGCTGCGTATTCAAAAGATTTAATCGACTGGACTGAATTTAAACCGACCTTTACTGTAAACGGAAAACTTTCTACCGATTACGCTCAAATTTTAAGTGTGGCTGCCAAGTGGTCAAAACATAATACTTCAGATGATGTGCTTGGAAATTATTGGGCGCCCGATATTATTTACAATAAAAATTTGAAAAAGTGGTGCCTTTATTATTCGGAAAATGGCGATGATTGGTTGTCATCAATTGGGCTTTTAACATCGGATAAAATTGAAGGCCCTTACGAATACGCGGGCACAGTTGTCTACGGCGGTATGGACGAAAAATCTTCGGGCACAGGAAATGAAGATTATAAAAAAGTCATGGGCACTTCGACGATTGCAAGCCGCTATATGAAAAACGGTTCGTGGATTGGCGAATATGGCGTAAGCTGCATCGACCCGAATGTCTTTTACGATGAAGACGGCAATTTGTGGCTTTTGTATGGTTCATGGTCGGGCGGACTTTTTATGTTAAAGCTTGACAAAAAAACGGGCCTTCGCGATTACACGCAAACTTATGGAAAAAATGGCGAAGCCGTTTGGAGTGGAACCGCTTTGCAATCCGACCCTTACATGGGAATTCATGTGGGCGGCGGTTATTATGTAAGCGGCGAAGGCTCTTACATTAAATACATGAAAAATCAAGAAGGCAAAGGCTATTACTTTATGTTTGTGAGCTACGGATTTTATTCTCCTGATGGCGGCTACACCATGCGCGTTTTTCGATCCGATAAAGTGACAGGCCCTTATACCGATGTTACGGGCGACCCGGCGATTTTTTCAAAATACATTTACAATTATGGTTTGAATACCACATACGGATTTCCGATTATTCAAAGTTATCGTTGGAGTTTTTGGGATGAAAATCACGGCGAAATTGCCGATGGTCACAATTCTCTTTTAACCGATGACGACGGCAGAAATTTTGTGGTGTATCATCGTAAAATGACGAACAATACAGCGTGGCATAATGTCGAAGTGCATGAATTGGTGATGGATAAAAATGATTGGGTTGAGGCGTTGCCATTTGAGCATCGCTTAGGTTATGGCGTTTCAAAAACGGCGGTCAATTTAGAAGAAATCGCGGGGCATTATAAAATGATTTTGCACGAACCGTTTGCGCAAAAAGATGGTTCGCGCCCGGTGAATTTGGAAAAGGATTTGTACTTAAATGCAGACGGCACTTTATCGGGAAATTATTCGGGCACGTGGAATTATGATTTTCAAAAAGGAAAAAATTTCATTGATTTTAAAACGACTGGCGAAAATTTCACCGGCGTTTTAGCGGTGCAGCTGATGAACGATGTCTCGAAAAAAACGACGACATTTACTGCGATGAACGCAAAAGGCGAGCGCGCTTTGTGGGGTTATAAAGTTCCCGAAACGAAAAATTTAGAAGTGAAAAATTTTGTGGGCGATAGCGTTAAAACGATTGGCGGAAAAGACATCGCTTGGAATGATTATGAAAAATTTGAAAAAGTCAATGGTGTAAAAAATTTTGCAGCCGAATTTGAATTTGAAAATAATTCGCTCGGAAATGAAAATTGGAATCATTGGATTTTAGCTTTTAAAACGAGTTCAGGTTTATGGTATCTGCGCGCCGATGCATATAGCGTGGAATCTTTTAGCGGGTCAAGTGTCGGCTATTATAAATCGTGGAATAATGATTGGGAAAAATTCAAAGCGATTTTCAAAAATGCAAAAGTGAAAATCAAAGCGGTTCGAAGCGAATCGACGATAAACGTTTTTGTTTACGCAAAGGATTCTTTGGTTTATGCAGCGTCTGCGACGAATACACCCGACAGCGATTACGAAATTTATTTAGGCGCGGATAACGCAGAACTTAAAATTTCAAAAGTTTCTATCGGCGAAAATTTAGAGCGCATTTTAGTCGGCGAAATCGACGATGCGGGAAATTATACTTCGGCATTTAACGCAAAGGTTTCGCAAGAATTTAAGGCGCCGGCGGGGAACTTTAAAATGAATTTAAAATTCGCGAATTACGGAAATGGCGAAGGCGCAAGCAACTGGGATAATTTCTTGATCCGTGAAAATGTAAATGGCAAAACGATGATTTTGCGCGCGGATGTTTACGCTCTCGATGCTTTAGGAAATGTGAAATTTTCAAGCGATTGGGACTGGGATAATTTCTCGGAAATTATGCGCAATGCAAATGTCGATTTATCGATTGAACGTTTGAAAGATACGATTCATTTTGCAGGAATTATTTCTGCGGAAAATGGCGACGTGTATCATTATGGCGCAATTCAAACGGGTGCATCGACCGATGAAATTTCGTTTAGTCTAAGCGTCGAAAAAAGTGCTGTAGATTTGTTCGAAGTTTCGTCTTTCAAATCGGTTGGAAAAATTATCCCCAGCGATACGACGAAAAAAGATACGTCGGAAATTGAAAAGCCCTCTTCGATTTTAGAAATTTCAAAGAATGCGCAAGCAAAAAAATCTTCGGTTTGGTTAGTGCGCAAAAATGGAAATGCCGAAGTGAAAATGAAAGGGAAAAGCTTTAGAATTAACGGAAAAAGAATGTAAGAAATGGCGTAGCCGTGCAACGCTGCGGGAAGTATTCAAATTACTTTTGAATTCTTCATGTAACTCTGCACGGACAGTTCAAAAGGGTTTTGAGGTATTCATGCAACTCTGCACGGACAGTTCAAAAGGGTTTTGAGACTTCGTGCAACTCTGCATAGTCAGTTCAAAAGGAAAATTCATTTTTATTTGCGTTAGCGACTGACGCCCGAAGGGTTCGGATTTTGCGGCACGAAGTGGCGCAAAAGCTGAACGGAAATTTTTGGCGCTTGTTGCGCCAAAAATTATACCGCTAAGGAGCGCCGGCGCGTTGCGCCGGAACGCCCGCACAAAAATTTTTCTATTTTATTTGCGCAAAAAGAGGTACTTATGAAACTACTTCCCGAAGCCCTGACTTTTGACGATGTTTTGCTCGTCCCAGGGGAATCCTCGGTCTTGCCCGCTCAGACGGAAATCAAGACTCAACTTGCACCGAATATCAAATTGAATATTCCTATTATCAGTGCCGCGATGGACACTGTGACGACGGCGCCTCTCGCCATTTCGATTGCTCTTCAAGGCGGTCTCGGCGTGATTCACAAGAATATGTCGATCGAAGCGCAAGCCGAAGAAGTGCGCAAGGTGAAGCGTTGGCAGTCGGGAATCGTTTTAAATCCCGTGACTTTGGATGCGGATCAGCCGTTAAGCGATGCGTATAAGACTCGCTTTGAAACGAAGGTGAGCGGATTTCCGATTCTTTCGAAGGGAAAACTCGTCGGGATGTTAACGAGTCGCGATTTGCGGATGATTTCGGACCGCAATGCGAAGATTAAGGATGTGATGACGAAGAATCCGATTACGGCTTCTCCGAAAATTAGCCTCGCAAAGGCAAAAGAAATTTTGAACGAAAATCGCATTGAAAAATTACCGCTCGTCGATGCAAATGGCGCTTTGAAAGGCCTTGTGACGATGACGGATATTTTGAAACGCGAAAGCAATCCGAACGCAAGCTTAGACAAAAACGGTCAGCTTTTGGTCGCGGCTGCGGTGAGCACTTCGGCAAATACTCTCGAACGCATTCATGCGTTGGTCGAAGCCGGCGTGGATATGGTTGTTATCGATACTGCTCACGGTCATCATATCGGTGTGCGGAATATGGTGAAGACCGTCCGCAAGAAATATCCGAAGCTCACGATTTGCGCGGGTAACGTTTGCACGCCGGAAGCGGTGATGGAACTTGCTAAGTGCGGCGCGAATGTGGTGAAAGTGGGAATTGGTCCGGGTTCAATTTGCACGACTCGCATTATCGCGGGCGTCGGTTATCCGCAATTTTCGGCGGTTGTCGAATGCGGTAAAGCGGCTCGCAAAGTGGGCGTAAAAATTATCGCTGATGGTGGTATTAAGTATTCGGGCGATATCGTGAAGGCGCTCGCGGCTGGCGGAAACGCGGTGATGCTCGGAAGCCTTTTTGCTGGAACTGAAGAAAGCCCGGGCGAAGTGATTCTCGCGGATGGTCGTAGCTACAAGAGCTACCGCGGCATGGGTTCTCTCGGCGCGATGAAGGCTGGTTCTGCGGACCGTTACTTCCAAGGTAGCGTCACCGAAGAAAAGAAATTCGTCCCCGAAGGCATTGAAGGCCGCGTTCCGTACAAGGGACCGCTCCGCGATACGATTTATCAGTTGGTCGGCGGCATTCATTCGGCGATGGGTTACGCTGGGGCAGCAAACCTCGAAGAACTTTATAAGAAATCGACGTTTGTTCGCATTACGGGCGCAGGACTTCGCGAATCGCATCCGCACGATGTGACGATTACAAAAGAAGCGCCGAACTATCACGCTTAAATAAACCAATTCAAAAAAAAGCTCCGCCACGGCGGAGCTTTTTTCATGGAAAATCAAAATTGAATTGCGACAGTTTTGCTTTTAACCGCGCGGATGCGCTTTCTTAAAACTTTCGCGGAGACGTTCTGCGGAAACGTGCGTGTAGACTTGAGTGGTTGCTAGACTCGAATGCCCGAGCATTTCTTTGACGCTCATTAAGTCGGCGCCATTTTCCAAAAGATGCGTTGCAAAACTATGCCGCAGAACATGCGGACTCGCTTTGCCTTCCCAACCGATGCTGCGCAGTAAATCGTGAATGTCGCGGCGGAGTGTGCGGACATCGTGAGCGTTGCCGTGCTCGTTTAAGAAAACGGGATTTTTCCCCGAGGAATTTCTCCCGGCTTCGCTTAATTTTCCTTGATACAAATGAAACCAATGAATCGCTTCGTGGGTGAGTGGAACGATGCGTTCTTTGCCACCTTTGCCGAAAACTTTTACGGTGCGATTGGGAAAATCTAAACGGAGCCATGTCAAACTTTGACATTCCGAAATACGAAGACCCGAACCATAAATGAGTTCCAAAAGGACGCGGGCGCGTAACATCGGAAGCGTTGGATTTTCAATTTGCAAAAATTTTTCGTCGGCGAGATCTTTTTGCGAAAGGAAAGATACAAGTCGCTTCGGCTGCTTTGGCATCGGAATAATTTCGGCGGGATTATTTTCTAAGGCGTGGCTTCGGACAAGATATTTTCCAAAACTTTTTAAGCAAGCGATGTGCAAATCGATGCTCGAAATTTTGAGATTTTCGTCTTGGCGCATTTCCCAAATAAAGCGTCGAATCGCTTCGGTGGTGAAGGCTGAAAGCTCTGCGTTTTCGGGAAGAAAATGTTGAAATTTTTCGAGGGATTCTTGATAAGTTTTGACGGTACGCGGAGAAAATCGCCGCTCTAGCGAGATGTACTTCAAAAATTTTTCAACATGTTCCGAAAGGAATGCCATTCCTCTTAAATTTACAAGTTTTTTCGGGCAAGATTTCGCGGAAAATTTTATCTTGTGAAAAATGTTCCGCAGAATGGTAAAATCGCTGTCGATTCTTCTGGCGTTTGCCGCTTGGCAAGCGTGGGCGATGGATCGTGTGGTGGGCGCAAACGCTTCGCTTGATATTCATGCGGGCGCGCGTTCTGCTTCTCTCGGCGGAGCCTCTCTTGCTGTGGATCACGACCTTTTGGAACTTACTTCTAATCCGCAGCAATTAGCGAATGTTGAAAATTCTTGGGTCGCATTTAGCCATGTCGCTTACTACGAAGATACGCGTTACGATTATGGTGCGGTTCAATTTCCACTCGGCGAATTAGGCGGACTCGGAATTGCTTTTTCGCGTTTCGGTGCAGACGATATTCCGTGGATTGCCGAAGGAGATCCGCTGCCCGAAGGCTCGGATTATCGAACTCTTTCGATTGCGGACTATGTGTTCACCCTTGCTTGGGGTCGTCGATTCTTGGATGATCGCTTGGATGTGGGCGTGAGTTTTCACGGACTTTACCGCGAACTCGATCAGACCGGTTGGGGATTTCGCGGAGACATCGGCGCCAATTATCATGTGCATCCGCAGTTTACGGTTTCGACATTTCTCAAAGGTTGGACTTCGTCCGCGACGACTTGGGAAGAAGGAACTTTTGAATACAGTTCTCCCGAATGGTATTTGGCGTTGCATTTTGAACAGCCGATTTCTTATTTCTACGGAAAGCTCGGCGCCTATTGGCAAAGCGCGGGAATTTTGCACCGCGAAAACCGCGATGAAGATTGGGACGGTGAACCGCGCGGCGGCAGATTTTGGGAACATCCGGGCGATTGGTTTGGCGGCGGTCGAGCGGGCGTAGAATTTGCATTTGATTTTGGACTTTCTCTGCGCGCGGGTCTTGCAAGTCTTTCGGAAATGGAAAGCTGGACTGCGGGCGCGGGCATTGCGCTTTCGAATTGGCTGCGGGTCGATTATGCATTTGAATCGCATCCGACTCTTTCGGCTGTGCACCGCGTAAGCCTTGAATTTTCACCGGGATTATTCCTGTTCCCGAAGAAAAAATCGGAACCCAAACCGTCAGCGATGCAATCGCAAGCGATGGAAAAATCGGAAGAAGCAGAAGAAAAATCTGCGGTTTCGGAAATGGAACCGACTTCGGAAGAAACTTTGGACGAGGATTCTTCGGGTGGCATTTACTGGGAAGAATAAGGTATATTAGAATTATGAGCGAACTCAATAATTTTCGAGCAGTTGGATTATTTGATTTGGTCTCGGCGCCGATTACTCCGATTGGAGCATTCGATGCAGAACAATTCAAAAAAGATGTGCAGCCTCTTTTGGATAAAGGCTCGAGTTTTATCGCAATCGATTTGACAGGAATTGATTTCCTTTATAGCGATGCTTGCAGCGCATTTAAAATAGTGCGGCAAGAACTTGCCGAAAAGAACGGCGCATTTGGCGTTCTCACGGATCACGATATCGTTGTCGATTGTTTGCACAAAGCGGGACTTGATAAAAGTCTTCTCATTTTCCGCAAAGAAGCGGACATGCTTTCGTTCTCTATCAAAGAAGATTCGCTCAAAAATGAAGAACCGGCTCCGGAACTTTCTGCCGAAGTGAAAAGCGAAAATCGCCGCCCGTCGGGATCGATGCAATCAATTCGTCGCCGTGTCACGGGACGCTTTACCAAAAGTTTTAATGCGATTCATAAAGATAATTCCATCAAGGGAATGGATAATCCTTTCAAAGAAGAAAAGCAAAAATCGTCTGCGGGCATTTGGATTGTTCTCGCTCTTCTCGTCGTCGCTGGCGTTATTGCTTATATGACTTTGGTCTAATGGATTCGTTTCGCGAATACAAAAATTTGAAGCCGAAAAGGAAAAAGCGAATTCCGATTATTCGGACTTTGCTCGGTTTATTTTTGCTTTATGGAGTTTATTCGAGCGGAGCCGTTCAGAAAGCGTATCAATTTATCGAAGAAAAAAATCGTCATCCGCAAAAAGAATTGACTTATGCGGATTTTGAAACGGAATGGCGCGAAGGCTGTGAATTTTCTCACGGTTCGCCGTTTACGATGAAGAAAAAATTTTGGGGCGGTTGTTCGTGGACTTTAAAATCTGCGGCAGATATTTCAATGCTTCCTGAAAATTCCTTTGTGCGTTATGTTGCGAATATTCCCGGAAGTTCGTATCCGCAGAAAGTGCATTGGATGTCGGATACCGCGAATTTTTGGAAACCGAAAATCATCGGCGTGCAAAGCGATTCAACGGTGAACTGGTATTTTTATTGGATGATGGCGGATTCTTCGTATGCGTGGGTGCGCGCAGACGGTTGCCGTTATCCGGGAGTTTGTCCGCGGAATCCGCTTTCGGGCGGAGCAATTCCGATTTTTTCCAATTTCGATTTTGGCGGACGCGAAGAACTTTTGTTGAAAGATCTTTTTATCGGCATCGGCGAAGCGCCGGTCTTTCCGATTCTCGCTGCGGAAATTGTTTCCGTCGAAAAAGATTCTCTCGGTTATAAAATTTTTCTCAATCACGGAGGCAATTTATTTTCTCGCGTCTCGGGAATTTCTTTAATTTCTCCGGGGATTCAAGCGGGCGCAAAAATTCAAGCGGACGATGTTTTGGGACGCCTTTCGCCGAGCGATAGTTCTGCATTTTTCTTAGAAGTTTTGCGCAACGGTCGCTTTGTTCGTTGGGATGATTTTTACCGCGAAACGCATGTCGCCGAAGCAAATTATGTGACGCGTTTCCGAATGGATGCGGGGTTTTAAATGAAGCGCAGCATTCTTCTTTTTCTCGTGGGAATGTTTTTCGCTTGTTCGCAATCCGACGATGGTCCCATCGATATTTATCCCGATGGATTTGATTTAGATGGCTACGGCTATGTGCTTTCTGCAGAAATTGATTCGGGATTTCGCTTTCATGTGCAAGGCGATACGATTCGACTAACTCTCGATAGCATGTGGACTTTTGGAAATTGTTTTTTGCGCAATATCGAATTGCATTTGAATTTTCAAGAAGATACAATCGCCGTTGTCACGGTAAAACTCGCCCTCGGAAATACGGGAATTACCGATTGCCCGAGCCCGATTTTCCGCCCCGATACGACTCTTCTCATCGCATTCCCAGAATCGTGGAAATCGCGAAATATTCGGGAACTTCGCATCGAAGGAAATTCGCACAATGATTTTTTTGTCGGCAGCGAAGACACTTCGGTGGCTGCGAATGCGACTTTTAAAGATTCCATTCTCATTCGAAAAGGCGAACTTCGCGCCGAAAGCATTTCGGTTTATCTCGATTCTTCGTTTAAAAATCCGTATAAATTTCCGCGTCGCACATTTAACGATACCGCAGGCGTTTTAACGGTGACGGATTCAATTCGCGTCGATACTTTTGAATTTCGCTATGTGAATGCAAAATGCAAAGTCATTCACGATACTTGCGAAGTCATTCCCGATACGATTTGGAATACATCGTGGCGGCGCTTGGACACGAATACGGTGCAAATTCGCGCGGTTTGCGCAGCCGATACCGCAGGGGATTCTCTCGTTTATTGCAAAAGTTCAAACTGGAAAATTGATTCGACAAGTTTCAGCGATTCCGTTTACAATTACTTGGACACGAATTGGTTTAACACAAATTATTTCGTCGAAAAAATTCCGCATTGCGCGAGTTTAGATCACGGCGATTTTTCGGGAATGGTTTCGTTTGGACGTTACTTCACGACGAAACATTTTGTATTCGTTCCCGCATCCGATGAAAAATCTTGCGGGCCTGCGGCGCATGCCGATTGGATGATTTTCGATTTAAAAACGAAAAAAGAAATTCTCGATTCCGCGAAGGCTGATACATTACTTTCTGCATGGAAAAAAGCTTCGGTGGGAATTGAAAAGGAAAAATCAAATGGAACAAAAAGACGTTGAATTTACTTTTTCCGATGAAGTTTTAGAAAGCGATCGCGATGCGGTTGTGAACAGTCAACTTTTTCAAACATGGCTGAAAAATTCTCAAGAAAAATTCATCGTTTCAAAAATTCATTTTTCTTCTGTGGATTTTCGGTTTAAAGATCATTCGCCGCTTTTCATTAAATTGACGGCGATGGCGACACTTCCCGATGGAAAACCGGTGCACGGAATTGTTCTTGTTCGCGGCAATGCTGTGGGCGTTTTGGTCGTGCTTCGCTGCGAAGGAAAACCGTATTTGCTTTTGGTGCGGCAGCCTCGTTTTGCGATTTCCGAAACGGAATCGTTAGAAATTCCCGCGGGCATTCTCGATTGGTCTTTGGATTATCGCAAAGTGGCGCTTTCGGAATTAAAAGAAGAAGCGATGATCGATGCGAAAGACGAAGAATTGATCGACCTCACCGGCTTTTATACCGACGGAAAATTAGATGGTCACGCAGGAAGCTGCGGCCTTTTGGATGAACGCATTCGTTTGTATGCAATTGAACGCGAAGTTTCTCCCGAAGAATTGAAACGTTTAGATGGTCGGCGTCAAGAATATACCGATGAAAATGAATGGATTAAAACAGTCGTGCTTCCTTACGAAGAAGCGGGAAAACAATTCATCGATCACAAAAATTTGTTAGCGATGTTTATGTATGAACGTTATCTGCGTTCGCAGGGCAGGCACTTGTAAGCGCAAAATTTCCGTTTTCGGTTTCGGCTTCAGCGCGTAGATATTGAAAATCTTTTCGCGCAAGAGAAATCGTTAATTCAAATTCAGAAATTTTTTGGAAATCGATTTTTTCGATTTCCTTTTCTTTTTCGTCGGAAAATTTTTTCCCAAAAATGCGAATCGATTTTTGACTTCCGAAGTCCGAGTTGCTTAAAAAATGGAAAGTAACTTCGGATTGAGAAGTAGTCCACCAGAGCGCAGGTCCATCGGTTACATATAAATTCATTCCGCAGAAAAGTTTCAGCGGATTTTCGCCAAAAAGGACTGTGCGCACTTTGCCAAAAATGTGTGCGTGCGAACGTTTTAATCGGAAAAGCGGAATTTGAACGCCGGTGAATTCATTCAAATCGCCGTGTGCGTCGTTTCCGCCAAAGGGTAAAATGAAATTTCCTTTTTCAAGTTCCGAAATCCAAAAATTTTTTCCGCGGTAAAATCCCGCGTCGCGAGAACCGTTCCAAAATTCTAAAGCGACAATCGGATTTTTCGAATTCTTTTGTAAATCGTTCGCGCTCCAATCGCCGCGTCGAAAAATAAAGCGTTCTAAACGGCTCATCGTTTCTTTTGGATGGGCAGCGATGCATGGCAAATTTGTTTTGTTTACGATTTCTGCAATTGAAAGAGTCGGCTTATTGTTTAACCATTTTCTGCCGCAGTCGCCTTCGCCGGGAACATAAAATGGATTTCCGGGAAAAAGCAAATGCACATTTTTGTTTTGTGAATTTCCCGCAGAAATTTCTTCGCCCGCAATGAGGCTTGGCGATGGCGCAAGTGCAGCGATTTCTTTTCGCAATTTTTCAAAGCGCACATTCGCATCGGCGCGAATCATATAATCGTTTTCGTCAAAGGCAAAATCGTAAGAATGATCGGTGCAAAAAACAAAATCCAAGCCGACGGATTTTGCGGCTTTTTGTAGAACGGCGGGCGATGCGCCAAATTCAACGGGGTCAGCCGAAATGTAAGTGTGCGCATGCGTTTCGCCTGCGATAAATCCTGCGGGTTTTGGAATCGGATTTTGTAAAACGCAAATGCGGAGCGGAGTCGTCGTAAGTCCGCTTAAATTAAATCGGTGAATGCATTTTTCTTTGCCGTTGATTTTTATTTGAACTTGAGTTTCGACAGTATAATTTCCCGCGGGCATTTTCCCGCAATCGATTTCGATAAAACGAAATGCAGAATTGACCAATTCGTTTAACGGTTGCCATTTGCGAATGCGCGTTTTTCCGCAGATAAAATCCGCCGAAAAATTTTTGAGAAAAACGGGAAAGCGATTGCCTTCGCGGATAATGAGAAAAAGTTTTACCGATTTTCCGGGGACGATTTGAAAGGGCGCATCAACAATAATTTCGGGCTCTTTTTTGTAAAGCAGCGACCAAGGAAGTTTGAATTTGTAATGAATTTCGGCGTATTCCGGCTTGAACATAGCGGATTATTTTTTCTTGTTGATGACGCCTAAACTAAAGCGGAATTGAAGCATTAAACCGCCTAAATCCCATTTGGCTTTGTCTGTATCGGTGTCGGGAACGACTCCAGAAAATGGTTCATCGGAGCGCACGATAATGCGAGAATAACCGATGTCTCCGTAAATGTTGATGTTCTTCCACGACGTTACGAGATAGCCTAAGCTTACGCCGAAGCCGTTGCCGTAAGGTTTCGTTTCTGCTTCGATGTGTCCCCAGCTCGAATAAATTTCGGTCCCGGGAAGCATCCAATACCAACGAACAGAAATGCTAAAAAGGCTTGCGTTCGAAATAGAAATAAGACTTGTCGGAAATGCGATGCGATATTCTAAATACAGCGGAAATCCTTGCAACGTGTAACTGTAATTATGAATTTTGTCTTTGCGGTCGGTGACGACGACGGATTCATTATCGTAAATGTAACCGAATCCGAGACTCATAAAATGTCCATCGCGAATTTGATATTGCAAACCCGCTGTAATCGGAAAACAGAAATTCACATTTTGAAAATCTTGCTTGGCGACGTAAGCCGATTCCGCTTCGGTCAATGCTTGCGCACGAAAATCTTTGTAAATCGTATCGATTTGCGCTTGGAATTTATCGCGGGAATCAAATCCGATAAATGAAATGGACGGCTGAATGAAAAAGGAAAGAATGCTGCGATCTTCTGACTTTTCGGAAGATGCTTCGCGGGAATCAAATCCGATAGAAGAATCAGACGCCGCAGAAATTGCCGCGCAGAAAATCACGATGGCGAGCAAAAAATTTTTCACTCGTATTCGTCCTCTTCTTCATCTTCTTCGGGATGCGCTTCGGCTTCTTCTTTTGCCTCTTCTTTTTCTTGCAATTTTTCGGCTTGCTCTTTGAGAATGCGTTTCTGGAATTTCTTTTCCAATTTCGCAATATACTTTTCTTGGTCTTCTACCGATTCGATGCGTTTCTGAATGCTATCGGGAACGGTTGTGCGGTAATTGTCCAAGTAATAGCGAGCAGTTTCAAATTGATCGAGTTCCGCATAACTTTCGATTAAAAGATATAAGGCTTCGGGGCGGCGCTTGCTCTTCGGATACAAATCCAAAAATTCCTTCATATAAATGACAGTCGACTGCGGATGTCCTAATTTATGATAAAGGCGAGCGGTGCGATAATCGCGTTCGGCGCGGCGTTCCAAAAGTAAATTCATATAATAGCTGACCGAATCAATCAGCGGAGATTCCGGATAATTCGACATGAATTTTTCGAAATCTTTCATCGCTAAAGTCGTATTGGTTTCGTCGCGGTCAATGTTATATTCGATGTTGAATGCGGAAACCGCTTTGCGAAATTCTGCGGTTTCGATGAATGGAGAACTCGGGAAATTATTGATGAAACTGCCGTATTCTCCGCGGGCTTCAAGCCATTCTTCCAAATTGAAGTAACTTTCGGCGAGAAGGAACTGCGATTGTTCCATGTAGCCGGTGCCGATGCAGAGATTTAAAATTTCTTCGAGAGGTTCTTTCACTCTGCCGTAACGGCCTTCTTTAAAATCTTTGTCCGCTTCTTCAAAACGTTTCCGGCACATTTGAGTGCGATCGCCGCCGCCTTCGGAAGCGCAAGCGGAGAAGGTGAGAATAATCGCGGTGAAAAGTCCAGATAACGCGATGAGCGAGATGTAATTTTTTTTGCGCATTGGTCCGTCTAGAAAAGGATGGAACGTTTTCAAGTTTCTAAATTAGCAAAAAATGAGAATAGAAATTTTATGATTCTTGTACGGTATGTGCTGAAGGAACATATAGCGCCGTTTTTGCTCGCGCTGTTTGTCATCACATTCCTTTTTGTCGTTGATTTTTTGGTGACGATTCTCGATAATGTACTTTCGAAAGGACTTCCCATTTCAACGGTGCTTGAAATTTTTGCGCTGAATATTGCGTGGATGCTTTCGCTTTCTATTCCGATGGCGGTTCTTGTCGCGTGCTTGATGGCGTTTGGACGCCTTTCGGGGGACCAAGAAATTACAGCGATGAAAGCGGCGGGAGTTTCTCCGCTTGCGATGATGCGCCCGGTTTTACTCGTGGGCGTTCTCATTTCGGAACTTCTCATCTTATTTAATAATTGGATTCTTCCCGAAGCGAATCATAAATCGGTAGAACTCATGAGCGCTGTTTCGCGGAAAAAACCGCATGCGTTTATCGATGCCGGAAAATTGATTACGCAGTTTCCCGGCGTGCAACTTTGGGTCGATCGCATCGATCCTTCGACAGGAACTCTTTACGGAATTCAAATTTTTGAAACCGATGGAAAAGGCCCGCCTCGCGTCGTCATCGCAGACAGTGCGACAATGGATTACGCAGATCATGGAGCGACTTTAATGTTGCGTTTAAAAAGCGGAGAAAATCACATCGCCGACAAAGATGATCCCGCACAATATTTTCGCATTCGTTTTTCGTCCGAAGATTTCGCTGTGAAAAATGTCAACGATCGCTTGGAAAGACGAGATAGAAAACATCGAAGCGACCGTGAAATGCCGGTGAATATGATGCTCGACGTTATCCGCGAAGCAAAAAAAAATGAAGCGGCAATCGTCCAAGAATCGCACGAAACTTTATTCCCTGATTTAGTGCGTCTGCGGAAAGCTGCTCTCGGCGATTCCATTCTCCCGAAAGAAGGCGATTGGAAATTGACTCCGGATTCGCTCAAACATTTGCGGGCTCTGCGCGATGTTTCCATTTCCGAAAAGACTCGTTTGCGTTTAATTCGTCGGACGACAGAACGCGTGCTTAACGAACAAAAACGCCAAGCGCAATATTGGGTCGAAGTGCACAAAAAATTCAGCACCGGAGTCGCTTGTTTCATTTTTGTTTTAATCGGAGCGCCTCTCGGCATTATGGCGCGGAAAGGTGGCATCGGAACGGGAATTATTTACAGCATCGCATTTTTTGTGTTGTATTGGGTGTGCTTAATCGGCGGCGAAAATTTAGCGGACCGCTTAATCGTTTCTCCGATTCTTGCGATGTGGATTTCGAATGTGATTATCGGAAGTTGCGGCGTTCTCTTTATGTGGAAAATGTATCGCGACCGTTATTCGGGAACTTCTCCGCTTGGTCATGTGAAAAATTTCTTCCGCCGAATTTGGCAAAAATTGCAGCGTAAAAAATCGCAAGAGGTCTCGAAATGAAATTTTCGCGGTATCTTCTCGGCAATTTTTTGAAGATGTTTTTGCTCGTCCTTTTGGGCGCTGTTTTCATGTTCATCGTCATCGACTTCGTGGGAAATATTCGCACTTGGCTTGCCCGCGATGTGATGGATGCTCGCGGTTATTATTTGGCGTATTTGCCGTATATCATTTATTTGGTGAGTCCTGTGGCGCTTTTCATCGGCGTCGTCGCTTCGGTGGGAAATATGTCGCGGCATTTGGAAATGACTGCGATTCAGCAATCGGGACGCAGTCCTTTCCGCGCTCTCGTTCCCATCTTTTTTGCGGGCGCAGGGATGACTCTTTTCTCTTTTTATTTAGATGCAAAAGTTCTCCCCGATGCGAATCATGAGCGTTATAAAATTATGGAGCCCGCATCGCAGCAAAGACGCGACCCGCGAATAAAAGATAAGCGGGATTTCGTTTACATTTCGGGCGATAAAACGAGTTGGTTTATGCGCTCTTACGGCGGCACATCCAAAGTCGGGCGCGATGTCGTGCTACTCATTTACCGCGACGGTGAACTTTATGAACGCTTTGACGCAAGGCGTTTACGTTGGGTAGAACCCGAAACTTTAAAAGTGGAAGAAAAGAAAATTGGAGAATCGGTGGAACGGAAAAAAGCAAATCGCCGCGGAGAAATTATTCAAACGGCGGATGTTTCTGCGGATTCATTAACGCCATCGCAGGATTCTCTCGCCCAAAATTCGGCGGAAAATATTTCGCTTTTGCAGAAAATTTCTGCGTGGAAAAATCAAGCGCTCGCCTTCTTAAAATTAGCGCCGAAAGATTCTTCGGCTGCAGAAATTGCACCGGGTTATTGGCGCTTAGAAGAAGGTTATGATCGCACCTTTTTAAAAGATGGAACTGTGCAAATTCGTCATTTTGTGCGGGAAAGTTTAAAAGGCAAAACGACATTACTTCCCGAAGATTTTTTGGATGAGCGTCAACGCGGCGATGAAATGGATGCGAAAACAATTCTTCGAAAAATTGAAGTGCAAAAACGTTCGGGCGAAAACACGAATAAATTGGAAACCGCTTACTATTTCAAATTCTCTGGCTCGATGATGAATTTTATCGTTCTTCTTATCGGCGCAGCGCTTGCGCATCGATTTAGTCGGAATGGTGGGCTTTCTCAAAAATTCGGGGTTGGGATTTTGCTTGTGTTTAGCTATTATGTGGTTATTCGAATCGGCCTGAAGATGGGAGAAAACGGTGCGCTTTATCCAATGCTGGGTGCTTGGATTGGACATTTGATTTTTGCGATGGTGGCGGTGTGGATGCTTTACCGATCGTTCCGTCTTTAGCTGAAGTGGGTGGAATATGTCTGATATTTTATACGTCGTTTCTGGATTGCTTATCGGCCTTGCTTTTCAAGGCGGATTATTTCTTTTTGCAATTCCGTTTGCGCTTGTTTCGCTTGTGCTTGCGTGGTTAAATCGCCCGAGTTTAACGGCGGCAAAAAATCCGACGGCAACGGTTCCGATTTTGCGGGCAACGCGGACAACGGATGCGACGGCTGTTGGACGCATTCTTCGCCCTGCGATGACTCAAACCGATCCGATTATTTCTACGCGGGATATGGTCTCTGCCAATTCGACCGAAGACGAATCGTCTTTAGCCAAATTAAAAGGTAAAGAAATTTGGGAAAAATTAGATCAAGAATTGAGTTTAATTTATCGCCCGGTATTATCTGCGCTGCGCGCACTTTTGCCCAAGTCGCATTCTGTCGTTTTCTTTTTCCGCAATGTTGAAGGGCACTTTTTTTCGATTCGCCAATTTTCGTCGGCGGGAGAAAATGAAATTAACGATGATCCCACTTTTTATATTCCCGATGGCGCAGGAATTATTGGGCAGCTCGCAAACCGCGATGTGTCGCGCATTTTAGAAGGCGATTTGCCAAATGGAAAAAGTCTCGGTTATTATAAATCGGTGCCGCAAATTCATTCGGTGGCAGCGGTTCCGTGTTATCACGCCGAAAAACAATGTGTCGGCGCTTTGGTCGTCGATTCTTTAGAAACGAATGCGTTTAATTCTTCAATCATTTCGATTTTAGAAAGTTTCGCGTCGATGTTCTTTATGTTAACGCGGAAGAGTTGTTTGTCGGCGTTGAATTTTATCGAAAAAAATAAATACTACGAACTCGCAAAATATCAGCAGAATTTTTTCAAATCGAATTTGCTGAAAGATACTTACAAAGAAATTTTTGAATATGTCAATCAGAATTTCATTTCGGATCGCATGATGATTCTCGTTTACGATCATCCCGAAAGCGAAGAAGGAACGGTGGCATTTTGCCGCGGTGAAGATGAAAAAGTTTTTGAAGGAATGCGCTTCTCTTTTTCGGACAAAGGAATTTTCCAACTTGCGATGAATTCGCATGTTATGATGGAACGCAGTTTGCACGGGCGTGAATATGTTTATCGTTTGAAAGAAGGCGAACCGCGGAATCACGCATTGCAATATCTTTTTGTGCAGCCGAGTTCGATGACGATGCGCAATGTGGTGAAAAATGAACCGTCGGAATTTGCGATTTGCTTAGAACGTCGCGAAGACGTAAAGCTTGAACAAGTAGAAAAAGATTTGCTCCGCTTTATGGTGAACATCGCTTACTTTGCGTATCAGCGTGGCTCTCAAGTGGAGCGCGAACAATTTGAAATTTATCACGACGCTCTCACCGGACTTTTAAACCGCCGCACGATTGATGAACGCATTGTTGAACTCAACAAAGTGCATCAAGAAAAAGATGTCGGCGTGATGATGATGGACATCGACCACTTTAAGCATATCAATGACACTTACGGTCACCAAGCGGGCGATACCATTCTCAAAGGAATCGCTTCGCGAATCGCATCGGTTGCGGATAAAGATGATAATTTGCTTGCGCGTTACGGCGGCGAAGAATTTTTCGTTTCGATTCCTGGTGCCACTCAAGAAATTTTGACGGGAACTGCAGAAAAAATCCGCGAAGCGGTGGCGTCGGCTCCGTTTGATATTCATCAAGGCGCACCGATTGCAGTGACGGTAAGTATTGGCTGCTATTTAGCGACCAGAGAATTCCACGGCGAAATGAAACGTGCGGTGAGCTATGCCGATGCTGCACTTTATAACGCAAAAGAAACCGGAAGAAATCGCGTTGTTGAATATCAAGAACGCACCTTTGCAACAGATAAAGCGAAAGAAAATTTAGAAGGAACTTCAGATGTTCACAACTCTTGATTGGCTTGTTCTAGTTCTTTACATTCTCATCTCGGTAGGAATCGGGATCTGTGCTTCTCGTAAAAGCAATTGCGGATTTAGCGAATATATGCGCGGCGGCGGAGCGATGCCGTGGGTTGCAATCGGGATTAGTTTAATTGCGACATCGGTCAGCGCAACCACTTTCCTCGGAAATCCCGCAGAAAGTTATTCGGCGGATATGAGTTATCTCATGAACAATATCGGCGCGTTAATTGCGATTATCGTCGTCGGGTTCATTTTTATTCCGCGGATTCGCAGCGCAAAAATTTCAAGCGCATACGAACTTTTTGAAGTAAAATTTTCTTCGAAAGTGCGCCGCATTGCAGCTGTTTTTTATAGTCTGCATTTGCTTTTGCGCATGGGAATTTTGCTTTACGCGCCTTCTCTTGTTCTCGCTCCGATTTTAGGAATTGATATTCACGTGGCGATTCTTGTGACCGCTGTCGTCGCAACTCTTTACACATGGTACGGCGGATTTAAAGCGGTCATTTGGACGGATGTTTTGCAATTTGTCGTGCTCTTTGGCGGTGGCGTCATTGCGCTTTTCATTTTGGCCAAAGGCATCGGCGGATTTTCCGAAATGTTCCAGCTCGCTTCCGAAGCCGGCAAAACGAAATTTTTTGATGCGGCAAATTGGGATCCGGCGAATGCGCGCAATTTATTGTCTGCAGGCTTGGTTTATGCGGTCATCGAAATTTCAATTCGCGGTTGTGATCAGCAATTTGTGCAGCGTTATCTCAGCTGTGATTCGGTCAAATCGGCGAATGCATCGAGTGTGCTCAGCATGGTTCTCGGCATTTTCGTTTCGATTCTTTTCTTCTGGGTTGGCGCAGGTCTTTTTGTTTATTATCAAGTCAAAGGCGTTTCCATTCTCCCGGCAGAATGTCCCATCAATCAAGTTTTCCCGCATTTTATTGTGCATGTAATGCCCGCAGGCGCAACTGGACTTGTCGTCGCTGCCATTTACGCTGCGGCGATGAGCAGTCTTTCGAGTGCAATCAATGCGCTTGGCAATACGACGGTGAAAGATATTTTACTCGTGCGTTCGGAAAATGCGTCCGCGCTGGCGAAGGCAAAAAAGTGGACCGTTTTATGGGCGATTCTCAGTACGGTTTGCGCTTTCATCGCTGCCGATATGCAAAGTTCACTTTTGTCCAATGCGCTTTTCTTTACAGGACTTTTTACGGGTCCGCTTCTCGCCCTTTTCTTGCTCGCATTCTTTTCGCATAAATTAACTTCTCCTGCGGTGCTCGCTGGCGTTTTCTGCGGAATGGCTTCGATACTTCTCTTCAATCGCATTCCGATTATTCCTGCTTATGTGCCACCGTTTGGCGGTATGTTTAGCTTCTTTTGGAATCCCGCGATTTCTTGTGTGATGACAATTCTCATGGCGAATATTTTCCGTTTCATTTTCCCAAAACGGAACGCAAATTAAACGGAGATTTTAATGACCGATTCCGAAGATATCCGCTGGATGGATGCCGCAATTCGCGAAGCCGAAAAAGCTTATGATTTGGGAGAAGTTCCCATCGGTTGCGTTATCGTCAAAGATGGACGTTGCATTGCCCGCGGCTATAATCAAGTGGAAACTCTCAAAGATGCGACAGCGCATGCCGAAATTATCGCAATCGGAGCGGCTTCGTCGTCACTCGAAAATTGGCGGCTTTCGGGTGCTACACTTTATGTGACTTTGGAACCGTGCCCGATGTGTGCCGGCGCAATTTTAAATAGTCGCATTTCGCGGATTGTTTACGGTTCGCCCGATTCGCGTTTCGGCGGTTGCGGCAGCACAATTGAAGTCATTCAAAATAATGCATTGCATTTGAATGTGCAAGTCACAGGCGGCGTCAAAGCCGAAGAATGCCTCGGGCTTATCAAAGCTTTTTTCATGGAAATGCGCTTAAAGAAGGGCGATTCTGGAGCAAAGCCTCCAAAAGAAATGCTCTCATAAATTATTTTTATAGCATGATTCGTTTTGCGCTCTCGTTTCTTTTACTGCTTTATTCTTTTGCGCTTATCGCTTGCGATGAGAAAAAAATTTCTCTCGGCTTTAATACGCAAAATCCGACTTCCGAAGATTATGAATTGCAAAGTTCGCTTTGCATTCTTTTGAATGTGGCAGATTCTGCTGCGGAATCGCAATCGATGTCGGCGAATGTTAATGTGCGCGTGCATTCGGAACTTCTTTCGGCTTATGATGATGGCACGGGACGTTTCCTTTTACGCGTTGATTCGGCGTCGTATTCTTCGGACAATCGCTCTGTCGAAGAAGCGGATCACATTCAGCGTTATTTGCAGACGCAAGCTGTGCAATATAAAATGGGCGGCGACGGTGAAATGAGTTCTGTCCGCTTAGACGAAATGGTTGCGCTTCCCGATGTAGGCGATGTGGACATTCGTCGTGTATTTCTCAAAGTGCAGCCCGTACTTCCTGCTGGGAAAATCGCTGTGGGCGATTCGTGGGAACGGCAGCAAGTGATCGCTGACGAAAATGGAAAACAAAGCGTTGTTTATAAATGGTTTAAACTCGAAGAAGTTTTTGAACGCAGCGGCGTAAAACTCGCCAAATTAAAAATGAATGTGCGCTATAAACAGAACAGCGAAGACGATGCGCAAATTATGGAAAGCCCCGATTTTATTTTGGGCTCGGGCACAATTCTCTTTGACATCGACGCGGGAAAAGTTGTCGAAGGTGAACTTTTAATCGAAGGAAAAGTTCGCATCATCGAAAAGAAATTGGGCGATACGATTCCTGATTTACGCGTCCGCCAGAAAATCACGTTGAGGAGTCTTCGCGGATGAAAAAAATTTTGATTTTCTTTGCGCTTTTAAGCGCTAGCGTTTTTGCGGTGACGCCGTTTCCCTCCGTCAAACATCACAAAGTTTTTTTGCCTGCGATTTCTTCGCCGTATCTTTTGGAAACGAGTTTTGTTCTTGCAGAAAATGATACGTTAGAAATTGAACCCGGTGTTGAAGTTTTTTTTAGCGGCTACGCTAAATTGTATTTGCGCGGGACCGTTCGCATCGAAGGCTCTGTGCAAAAACCGATTGCATTTCTCAATGCGGATTCCGCAGAATCGTGGAATGGCATTTATTTATCGACGGGCGAAAATTATTTTCACGTAAAAAATTTGCGCATCGAAAATGCATTCCGCAATACGATTATTCGTTCGCAAGGATTATTTGAAAACGTTAAATTCGTGAATAATTACTACGGACTTTGGGTTGAAAATTCGCCGCATTTCGAACTCGTCGGCTGCGATTTTAAACGCAATCGTTTTGCGCTTTCGGTCGGCGTCGGCTCCGTGCGATTCCGCAACACAAAAATTCAAGAAAATGTTTTTGGACTTTATCTGTATAAAGGCACTTCTTTTGACGGCGATGCAAAATCGGTGGCGAATAATTTAGAAGCGGATATTCGTCGCGAATTGGATGAGCATACCGGAAAAAGCAGCCGCATTTCCAAAAGCGTTTGGCAAAGAATTGAAGCGGAATTTTGAGGTAAAGCGTGGACGAAAAATTTCGCAGAGCGATTCGACGGATGACGGGCACAAGCTTACTCGGCTTGGGCTTTCGTTTGGATCGTGCCTCGGAACTGGCAAATCTTTCGCAGTCGATGGATGTCCGCTGGTCTATTGCGCTTTACGAACATTTAGACGCTGCCGAATCCAATCCCGAAGAAATGATGGCGGGCAGCGAAATGATTTCGAATGGAACCGCTGCGTGGAAATTAGCTGCCGAAGATTTTCCGATTATCCTCGAAGAATATCGTCAAAAGTTTGAAGAATTTCGGGCAAAGTGGATGCAGCGTTTTGCGACAGAAGAAATCACGCGGATGCTTTCGCAAAATCAGTACATTATTCAAGATGATCACGGTTGGTATTTTTCCGTCACCGCAGAAAAACTTCGCAATCTTTATTTTTCGACGATTCACTTGATGGTGGGCGATGCGGAAAAACTCCTCGTCAATTTATCGGGTCGCGTAGAACACATGCAAGATAAACTTTCTCGTTTGTGGTATCGCGAAAGTGCCGTGGACGCCGCTTCAAAAATTTTACCGTCTTTAGAAGCTGCGCTGCGTTCTAGCGAATATGCGTTGACCGCTCGCTTGCGCGCTTCGCTTGCGAACATTTCGCGGACGCGTTTCATGGCAGAATTTAAACCGCCGCGCGAAAAGCCAAAGCATTTTCAAACCGCGCGTTCTTGCGCAAAAAATGTCGGCGCAAATAACGCTAACATCGCATACGAAAATGCCTTCCTCGCTTTTACCGATGACTTTTGCGATTACGCACAAGGAATCACGCTTTTCGTCGGCAAATGGTACCGCGACAAATGGCTTTTATATCTCCGCGGATTTTCTCGCGGGCAGTTGGATCTTTTTACTCATAAAAACATGGGATGAAAATGACAAAATCTCTTCGGATTTTAATGGTTTCGTTAATCGGCGCAGCAATTCTTGCGTTGGGAGCTTTTTACTTTGGCGCTCCGCTTTTTGGCTGGGTGATTATGGTGGCGATTTTCGTCATCTATTTGATGTCGGCGATGCAAATTTTTAGCAGCGTTCGTACAGCTGATGCAGAACGGAATCTGTTGAAAAAATCAGCGGAAGCTTGCGATGCGGGAAATGAAATTATCGCAGAAGAATTGCCTGCGGGAATTTTTCAAGACCGCGTGCAATTTTTGAAGCGCTTCGCGTCACGTCATATCGCACTTTCGGCTCAAGATTTGCCGATGTTAAAATCGATGTGGGCTTCGAAAGAAGAATTGCCGATTAAAAGTCATAGCGGCGTCGTGGTTTTGCTCGGTCTCATGGGAACATTTTTTGGCTTAATGCTTTCGATCAATGCGGCGGGCGGAGCAATTGATTCGAATGCAACTTCCGAAACGACTCTCGGCATTATTCAAAATATTTTTGCGAGCATGAAGGGAATTTTCGGCTCTTCGCTTTGCGGACTTTTTGCCGCGCTGATTTTAAATGCGATTTATGCGACCTATGAATCGGATCACGAAAAACTTATCGCCGAATTAGATGCGTTTACACTTTTCTATTTGATTCCGAAAACGGTATCCGAAAAAGATGAAGCCACCGTTGAAATTCGAAAACTCATCGATACGGTGAAAGCTTCGGATGCGGCGCGCGCTGCCGATTTCCGCGGAATGATCGAAGCTTCGAAATCTGCCGAAATTTCTCGGACAGAATCCCTCGCCCAAAGTATCGCGGGCTTGCAATCTGCCGAAGAAAAAACTTTGACGAATTTATCAAATGCTCAACAGCAAAATCTTTTGGAACTTCAAAAAATGTTTGCCGATGGCATTTTGAAAGCGGGCGAAAAAGCCGTCGCCGATTTGGAAAATGCGCAGAAAGTGGCACTCGATTCGATGCAAACTGCGGTGCAAAAACTCGCCGCGGATTTTGTGTCGGTGCAGAAAAATGCAGCCGAAGGCATTTCGGAATCCGGCAAGAATGCAACCGCAGAACTTCGCGATTCGCTTTCGCAAGTGACTGCAGGCCTTTCCGAAGAAATGCAAAAACTTTCGACGAGTGTGCGCTCTATCGAATCGGGCGTTGTCGAGGGACTCGAAAAAGAAATTTCAAATCTCTCGGCAAGTGTTGCGGATTCGATTTCGTTGCATTTGGATAAGCAAATTTCAAATTCGAGCGAACAGTGGAATGCGTTAATGGAATCGTTAAAAACGTCGACGGAACAAGTTGCCGCCGCAGAACAAAAAGGCTTGGAAGTTCTGCGCAGCGTTGCCGAAGAAGTGGCTTCGAAAGCGAACGATTCAACTGTCGGACTTTCGAATACGGTTACCGGCGAAATCGAAAATCTTTCGCAAAAGGTGCAGTCTTCGTTTGCAGAACTCGCCAAGTCTTCGGAACTTTTGGTTTCGTCGCAGCGTGAACTTATTGCGGGAATTGAAAATCGCGTCGTCAAAGAAAATGAATCGACGGAAGCGCTCGGCTCGGGAATTACCGAAGCCGCGAAACTCATGCGCGTCAATCAATCCGAATTTGCGGCGAACTTGGAAATGTTCGGCAAGGGAATTGAAGCCGTTCTCTCGAAACTTTCGGGCGATGTTCCGGAACGTGAAAATGAACAGAACTTTATGGATCAGCTGAATACCGCTTTGCAGTCCTTCCAAGAACGCTCGGGTGAAGTGCTTCTGGAAAATGCATTGAAGACGCAAGAAATTCTCCTTGAAATTCTTGACCAAGTGCAGAAAACTCCGAAGAAGGCTGAATAATTTATGAAGCGTCGTGAAGAAAATCACTGGCTCATTTTTACCGACTTAACCGCCGGTTTGCTTGCGCTTTTCATTCTCGCTTTTGTAGCGATGACGACGATGAAAGAAAAGAAAGCCGAAGCGCTGACGCGTACCGAACAAGAAGTCGTCAGCTGCCAAGAAGAAATGCGCCGCGTTGCCAAAGAAAGAAACGCTTTACTTTCGCAGAGTCTGCGCGCCCCGCTCGAAAAAGGAATCATCGCACTAGAAAACGGAAACATTCAAATTCAAGCATCGTTTTTGTTTCCGCGAAACGGTGCGGATTTGACAAGCGAAGGCGTGAACATTATTAAATCGATTGGCAAAGGATTGCAAGACGTTTTGGATACGGGCGATGCCATTATGGTTTCGGGTTTTACCGATGACACGCCGACCAATTCGCCGACTTATACGAACTGGAATCTTTCGACAGAACGCGCTGTCAATGTGGTGAAAACTTTGATCAATCAAGGATTCCCGCCAGAACGCGTTTTTGCCGCAGGCTTTGGCGAAAATCATCCGCGCGTCCCGAATACGAGTGAAAAAAATCGCAGTTTAAATCGCCGCGTTGAAATTGGCGTTACGCCGATTCGTCGTTCTAATTTAGCCGAGGTCGCTCCGGAATGAACGAAGCTTTAAACGCAGAATTTACCGCATTAAAAACCAAAGTAGACGAACTCCGCAAAAAGGATCGTCTGCCGTATTGGCGTCTTTCTTACGCAGAATTTTCCATCGTCCGCATCGAAGAATACATTACCGTAGGCGAAGAAGAGGAAGCGCACGAAATGATTTTGCGTTTAAACCGTTGGGTGGATTCTCACGAAAAAGAACTCGCTCGCACGGCGAAATCGGCGCCCGCAAAAGTTCCGCTTTGGAATGCTTCGACGATTGAACAAGAAATGGATGCGCTCCAAGCAAAACTCAACGCCAAAAATTATTTGATTCCTGTCGCCGAACGCATTTCGTTTTCCAAAAATATGGAGCAAGCGAAACAGAAACTCGCCGCCGGAAAATTTGACGCTGCTTATGCGGAATTATTCTCTTTGCGAACTCTTTTAATTTCGCGTTTACATCGCTCTTACCGCGCTCGCGCTGTGATGATTCTTTACAGCAAACACGCAACGGGATTTGGGCATTCGCTTTCGGGAGCGGTTGTCGGCCCCTATAACGCCGAGCACACTTTGGAAAATGCGCTTTCCCTCGTCGGTGAACGCGATGCGATTTGGGTCGAAGATTTCCTCGAACTTTACGATTCGATTTCAAAAATTACCGAAAAATTAGCGCCGAAAAAAGCAAAAAATTAAATCAAAATTTTTTAAGATAAGAAAATTGAAAAAATGCCAAAAAAATTTGCGATTTTTTGGAAAGATAATTATATTTGGCAAAAATTGTAAGGAAATAAAACTTAAATGACGAAAAAAGAAAAAGAATCTTATACCGAAGATCGCAAAGACCGAATTCAGTATATCGTAACGCTTGCGGTAACATTACTTGCGTTGATTTTCATCGTCGTTTATAGCTTTGGCTCCTTTTATAAATTAGCGAAAAGCGATGCGGTTGAAATTGGGGCGCGCGCCGTTTCCGAAGAATCCGAAAAGTTGAATAATTTCTTGCTCATGGGAATGGACGTTCTCCAAGTAACGGGATTAACGATCGATCACATGATGCAATCGGGAGAAACTCCGGAAAAAATTCTCGCGTATTTATTAAAAGAATCCGCAGAATATACCGCGCAAATCGATTCGAGTTTCACGGGAATTTACGGCGTTTTTAATGGCAAATATCTCGACGGAATCGGTTGGGAGCCAGAAGCAGGTTACGTTCCCGAAGAACGTCCGTGGTATACTGCGGCGAAAAAAGGAAATGGAAAACCGGTGATTGTGCCGCCGTATTTGGACGCGCAAACGCATAGCGTAATGATTTCGGTGAGTCAACTTCTTTCGGATAAGAAAAGCGTGGTTTCTCTTGACATTGTCATGGATGATATGCAAAGAATTGCGCAAGGAATTCGCTTAAACGGTCACGGCTACGGTTTCATCATCGATCAGTCCGGATTAATTGTCGCCCATTCCGATGAACGCGAAAAAGGGAAAAATTATTTGCAAGATAGCACGGTCAGCAGCGAACGAAAAGAATTGATTCAAAAAATTTTGCAGTCAAATGGAGAAACAATCGATACCGAAATCAATGGGAAAAATTGCCGCGTCTTCTCGAAGAAAGTGCAAGATGATTGGAGCGTTGTTATGGTCATCAACACCGAAGATTTATTGCACCGCGTCCAAATGAATTTATTCCGGAATATAATTCTTTCGCTTTTGATTTTCATCGTCGTCTTGTATTATTGCACTCTCAGTCACAGGAACCGCATTAAAGCAGCGCATTATGCGAATGAACTTCAAAAATCGCAGCAAACATTGGAAGCGCGAGTCGTTGAACAGACGAATAAAATCAAAGAGCAAACCGATCAAATTATGAACCTGCAAGAAAATGTCATCGAAGGTATGGCGACTCTCATCGAAAGCCGCGACGGCAACACAGGCGAACACGTCCGCAGCACGAAAAAGTACGTCGGCATGATTGCTTCGTATATGTTGGATCATCAGTTGCATCCCGAAGAAGTGAACGAAGAATTTGTACGTTCGCTGACGAATGCGGCGCCGCTTCACGATGTCGGCAAAATTATGATCGCCGATAACATTTTGAATAAACCCGGGCGCTTTACTCCCGAAGAATTTGAAGTGATGAAAACGCATTCCAAAGTCGGCGCAGAAATTGTGGAAAATATTCTCGCGGGCAGTGGCAACGAACGCTTGATCCAACTTTCTTGCGATGTCGCGCATTATCATCATGAAAAGTGGGACGGCTCGGGTTATCCCGAAGGATTAAAAGGAAACGAAATTCCGCTGAGCGCAAGAATTATGGCGGTCGCCGACGTTTTCGACGCTCTCGTTTCGAAGCGCGTTTACAAAGATGCGATGCCTCTCGACAAAGCATTCTCCATTTTAATTCAAGATTCCGGCAAACATTTTGATCCCGAAATTGTCGTGATTTTCTTAAATCTTCGCAAAAATGTCGAAAAATATTTGAAGCGTTCCGCTTAAAAAAATAAGGGAAATGCAGCGTTCATTTTCTGCGCAATTTTTTTGCGATTGCAGCAGAGTTTGTGCGCTTATTCCGAGACAATTCCTTTTATAATTTGTTAGTTTAGGGAAAAAAGGAAAAATAAAAATGAAAATTTCTGACTCGATCCGCTATGTGGGCGTTAACGAACATCAACTTGATTTGTTCGAAGGCATCTTTGATGTGCCGAACGGAATGGCTTACAATTCTTACGTCATCGTCGATGAAAAAATCGCCGTGATGGATAGCGTTGGCGAAGGCTTTGGCGAAGAATGGCTTTCAAAAATTCAAGAAGCGACCGGAGGCCGCAAGCCGGATTATCTCGTCGTGCATCACATGGAAATGGATCATTCGGCGAATATTCAGAAATTTTTGGAAGTGTATCCGGACGCAAAAATCGTCGCTTCGAAAATGGCTTTTGTCATGCTCAAAAGTTTATTTGGAAATGCGATCGGCGATATTACGGCAAAGCAAATCGTCGTCGCAGACGGCGCTACTTTAGAACTCGGAACGCATCAGTTGCAATTCATCGCAGCGTCCAATGTGCATTGGCCCGAAGTGATGTTCTCTTACGAGACCGCAGAAAAAGTTTTGTTTAGCGCGGATGCTTTTGGAAAATTCGGCGCGCTCGATGTCGAAGATTCCGAAGGTTGGGCTTGCGAAGCGAGACGTTATTATTTTGGAATCGTCGGTAAGTTTGGTGCGAATGTGCAGAACGTGTTCAAAAAATTAGAAGGCAAATCGATTGAAAAAATTTGCTCGTTGCACGGTCCGGTTTTGGACGCAGACATCGAAAAATATTTGAATTATTATCGGACATGGTCGAGCTATAGCGTCGAATCCGAAGGTATCGTCATCGCTTACACTTCGGTTTACGGCAACACGAAAAAGGCGGTAGAAAAACTCGCTGAAATTTTGAACGCAAAAGGCGCTAAAAAAGTCGTGGTCGTCGATCTTGCCCGCGACGATATTTACGAATGCGTCGAAGAAGCTTTCCGCTATGGTAAATTGGTTCTGGCAAGTACGACTTATAACGCAGGCGTTTTCCCGACGATGCGCGAATTCATCGAACTTTTGAACGAACGCAATTATCAGAATCGGACGATTGCGTTTATCGAAAACGGTGCGTGGGCACCCGCAGCAAATAAAGCGATGGAAAAATTATTAGAAGGCGCAAAGAGTATCACATTTGCATCGACAAAAGTCAGCATTAAAATTGCGATGACCGATGCCAATGTCGCTCAGTTAGAAGCTCTCGCTGCAGAACTTGTCTAATGAAAACGCGCCGCGAAGCGGCGCGTGCAGTCTCGTTTTTTCAGTTTCAGAGAAGCACGGCTTTGCCGTGCTTTTTTAATTCATCCACGTATTTTCAAAATCAAATCCGATGGAGAATTTAATCTTCGTCGGGCGAATGGATTTTGGTAAAATGGAAATTCCAATCGGTTCCATTTTGCGCCCGCCTTCACCGTATTCATCTTCGCCGATGCGGTCTAGTCCGCGGGCTAAGTTAAGCGAAATGTTAAACGGTAACGTGTAGAAAATGCGGTTCGCCATGCGGAATTCTAAGCCGACGCTTCGATCCCAGAAATCGCGCTTTTTGAATTTTGACATCGGAACGCCGTGATCATTCCACGCAGCGCCCACTTGCGCATATAAATTCACAAAGAAATCGCGGGTCGTGAAAATCCAAAATTGTTTGCGGAAATCTTCGAAAATGGGGAAGAGATAATGCAATTCGGCTTTTGCTGTTTTCCGTCCGCTGCGGTTATAATCTTCCGTCGTAATCAAATACGGATAACCTTCGAGGAGAAGTGGCGAAAGATAATAACTGTCCAAAGTATCCTTGGAATCTTCGGCGCTCCAAGCGGCGAGCCCTGCAACGGTAATGCCCGCAGCAAATCGGGAACCGCTAAAAATCGGCGACGCTAAACTGCCATGCATATTGAAATAGAAATTGTGCAAAGTATAAGTGCGATAAATCGGTTCGATTTTTCCGCTCGGGCTTACGGTGAAACTTTCTGCAAATGTGCCCGGACGATACAAATCCGAATTGGCAATTTGATAAACCGCAGAAACTCCGTTCCCCACGCCCGCGGTATTTGTCGCCGTCGCTTCGCTTGTTCCGCCGTCGAGAGAAACGCCAATCGATGCGGATAAACGTTTCTGATAAGTCCATTCCAAATTATCTTCGTATAAATTAAAATTCGCCCAATCATATCCCGCATTCACAAAGATGCTATCGCCCGATTTGAAAATGCTGTAAGCCGCCGACGCTTCCACTGCACTCATCGGAATCGAATATTGCGATGTTCCCACCGAATCTTCGTGGCTTCGCGGATCTTCGTAGCGGACCGTATCTTTGGAGCGGTAATTCACATTGGTAAACGAAATTCCCAAGGTAACCGGCGTCGAATGATTTTCTAAAGAAACGGTAAATTCGCGTTCGATTTCGGGATTGATTCCGTCGCTGTTAATGTAATCAAATCCGTTGCCGACTTCTAAAAGCAGCCCCGCCGAAAGAATATTCTTCTTTAACGGATCGGAAAGAGTCATCGCTAAACCGATTTTTGGCGTCGCTTGGCCATCGCCTTTCACGGTGAAATCGGGGGAACGTTCTTGGATAACAAATAACGGTGCGAGAAGAAGAGTCGTCGGAATCGGCTTGTAATTGCGCTCGCTTCCCGCATATTCGATTTCGGCAAATTCCAAATGCTTTTCTTCTTTGGCGAGTTTTTCACCGGCTAAAATCAGCGGTGGATTTGCGGGCTTTTTGAGAATGGAATCGCGGCGAGTGATGAGGGTATCTATTTTACAAGGACTTAAAACGAGATAACTTTTTGACGAATCCGGAGCGGAATTTTTTAACGAATCCGTGAGAAGAGAATCGATAGCCAAAGAATCTTTTGCGAGGAAGTCCATTTCCGCTGAATCCGAGACGCTTAAAATTTTTGCCGAATCGATTGCTGTTGAATCAGCTGTTGAATTTGCTGCCGAAGAATCAATTGCAGCTTGTAAAAGCGATGAATCGGAAACAGGTTCGGGGCAAGTCGTGTAAGTCGTATCGTAGAGAACGATGACAGAATCTTTTGTCGCATCGTAATCGGTCAAAGGAATCGAATACAGAGAAAATCCATCTTTATCGTAATTGGTGTAATAGACAATTCCCGAATCGACGACAGGAGTGAATGCGCCGCCGAGAACATTTGTAATCGGATGTTCCGCGCTTCCGTTTATTTTTTTCGTGTAAAGGTTAAAAATTCCCGTGCGATTGCTCGAATAAATGAGAGTTTCATTGTCTACCCAGTTCGGGTCGCGCAAATCAATTCCCGCTTGTTTTAAATCGATGAGATTTGAACCATCGCTGTTGATAATAGCGATACCGCGATCGTGATCGTCAAAATAGCTGAAAGCGATTTTCTTTCCATCGGGGCTGAACTTCGGCGTGTAAATATTGTAATACAAGAATTTTGCATCGGGAACGAAAAGGTCGATCAATTCATCGGGGCTTTTTGCGCCGACTTCGGGAAGAGTTGTTTTGCTCAACACGAATCGGGTCGAATTGATTTCGCGTCGCACGAAGACAATTTCTTTTCCATCGGGAGAAATGTCGGGGTAAACGGCATCGGCAAGGCGCGTCGCGAGTTGCTTATTTCCATTCGTATCGGAGATTGCGATATCAAAATGAGCGTGTCCGTTGCGGTCGCGCTTTTGAAAAGTCGTGTAAGCGAGAACTGGTCCGCGTTCTGGAATATCGCGGACAGAAATGCCTTTGTCAAACCAAGGCTTCTCGGTTTTGAAACCGCTCTTCGCATATTGCGAAATATCCAAAACAGAATCTTGAACGGTAATGGAAATGCCCGAAGCCGAATCGGTCACAGCCACCGAATCTTCGGCGTGAGTGGGAATCTTAAACAAATTGCCGTCGAACCAAGGACCGCCAAAATTGGAAACGCCGTAAATGTTTCCGCCCGCGACGACAGGAAAATCATTGTAGAAGGCTTCTTCCGTCCATTTTTTCCCGTTGACGAGAACGCCTAAACTTTCTTCTTGTTTTTTATAATGCGCTGTAATTTCATTTTTCCATTCGGCGTAAAGCGAATCTTCATCGATGCCGATGACTTTTTGAAGCGCTCCCGAAAGGGTCACGCGGTAAGGCTTTGAAAGTTCAAACCAAATATCGGGAACAGCTTGCTCTCCATATTTTTCGTGAATGTAGCGCACAAGGGAAAATCCTTGCGTGTAAGGGCCGAGTTCTGCATCGAGAGAATTGTCCGCGAAATCGTGCATGTAATTGAGCTCGAGTAAATTATCGTTGAGCGCTGCGATACGGAGCAGCATATCGCGATGACTATCCCAACTATCAAATCCCATACGAGCCGATTCAAATTGCGCCGTTCCTTCGGCAAGCCAAAGCGGTTGTAATGTAAAAGGCAAAACGACCGAAGCATTTTGATTATTTCGTTCGTTATAATAATCGATGTAGGAAACTTGTAAACCGTAAAGGAAGTGGGGAAGTTTGCTTCCGCTTTCGATGCTCACCAAATGCGAAAATTCATGGGTCACAACATCGGTTACCCAAGGATGCGTACTGCGGATTTTAAAATCCCAATTCGAAAGAAATAAATTGACCGCATTTTCATTGGGAACCGCGGAACCGTTTGCGTATAACGCATTTTGAATCGAGACATCGATGCGCAAAGGCATTTCAATATGATACCGCGAAACGATGGAATCGTAAACCGCTTCCGCAGCCGAGGCAACGCGCCCTGCGTGGGTGCTATATTCTGCAGGATAAATGTAATTGAAATGCTCCGACGCCGAAGTTTTCCAACGAATATCGCTGTTATTTCCCGAAAAAGAAATTTCCGCCGCCGCAGAAATTCCGCAAAAAAAACACAAGAATAAGAAAAGATGAAATTTCACGAAAACAATTTAGAAAATTAGGAATGAGGAGTTAGGAATGAGAAATGGAGATGATGGCGCGGCTTCGCTGCGCGGGGAATGCGACAGAAATAGTGGTTAGTGGTCAGTGCGCAGTGCTCAGAGGTCGGAAATTTGCAAAATTTTATCTCCGGAGTTTTGATGGAATAATTTTTCATGTAAAATGTTATCTCCGGAATCCCGACGGACAAATTTTGCGTGCAAAATGTTATCTCCGGAATCCCGACGGTCAAATTTTGCATCAAAATAATGCCCCAAATTTTCAAACGGACAAATTTTGAATTCAAAACTTCGCACAAATGATCTTAGAGCTTAGAGATTTCTAAGATCTAAGTTCTAAGCTCTAAGTTCTAAAAACCCTGCGCTCCAAATTTCTCACTTCTTAAATTTTTTGTGAATCTCGGAGAGCGGTAAACGCATCAGCGTGGGGCGGCCGCTTGGCGAACTCATCGGATCTTGAGTCGTGAGAAGCGATGCCATCAAATGCGTCATTTCTTCGGTCGAAAGTTTATCGCCCGCTTGAATCGCATTATTTTTTGCCCACGCTTTCGCTAAAATTTCGTGCGAAGGATTTTCCAAAGTTTCGCCTTCGATTGCCGCAGAAACGAGCCCGCGGAGCGCTTCGACAGAACGGGAGAACGGAAGATCGCGGGGAGTTCCGCGCAGCTGATAAGTATTCTTTCCGAATAATTCCAAATGAAAACCTAAAATGTCGAGAGTCGGCAGTAACTGCGGAATAAAGCTCGCTTCGGCTGCGGTAAAATCGACGATTTCGGGGAATAAAAGTTCTTGGCTTTCGAGCGCAGATTCTTGGGCGAGTGAATTCATCGCTTGCTCAAAAAGGATGCGTTGGTGCGCTGCATTTTGGTCGATGAGCAAAAGTCCTTCGCTGTCTTCGCAGACGAGGTAAGTGTTTGCGAGCTGGAAAAATTGCGGAGGCGTCGTCTTGTCCATCCGAGTGGGCGGACGCAAATTCTGCGGCGTAAGCGGAATAATGTTTCCGTTTTCGGGGAGAGAAAATAAATCTTGAATAATGTCGTCGGGATCGTCGTTGCGAAATTTTTTGCGCGGCTCTTCCACTTCTTTTGAAGCATTTTTTGTTGCGCTCAGAGCGGGAGAATTGCTCCCGAATGAATTTGAAAACGATTGCGACTTCGCCGAATAATTTGGCGCAGAAAAATTTTCTTCCGGTTCTGCGGAAGCTTGATTTGAAATCGGAAAACTCCGCATCGGTTCAAAATTTTTAATGCCGATACCCGAATCATTTGCCGATGAATTTGTGCTAAACGAATTCACCGAAGCCGAAGAAATATCTTCGAGGCGAATCGTCGGATGATTTTCGTCGGGCTTTTGGAATGCGTCGCGGACAGCGTGATGCACCGCTAAGAACACATCGTTTTCATTGGCAAATCGGACTTCGCGCTTCGTCGGGTGCACGTTGACATCGACTGCGACATCGGACATTTCTAAGAATAAAACCGCAATCGGTGCGCTGCTATTGCCGTAAGGTTCGTAGGCGCGGTTCACCGCTTTCGTCATCACCGGATTCCAAATCGGACGTTTCTGCACATAAAAATAAAGCTTGCTGCGTTTATTTTTTTGTTCGCCGGGCGGGACGACAAATCCCGAAACGCGGATGCCCGCTTCTTCGTAATCGACGGGAATCATCGAACGCGCAATTCCTGCGCCGAGGGCTTCTGCAATGCGGCTCCGCAAATCGTTTCCATCGACCGCGGTAAATGTATCGCGACCGTTGGATTTGTAATCGATGCGCACATTCGGATTAGCAATCGCAAGGCGCGTCACCGTATCCAAAATGCGGGAAGCTTCGAGAGTTTCGCTCCCGAGAAAAGTCTTGCGAACCGGCGCATTAAAAAAGAGATCTTCGATGAGAAAAGTCGTGCCGCGGGGTGAAGCGTCTTGGAATTTTTTTTCCACCGTTCCGCCACTTAAACGAATGGCGTTTGCTTCGCTTGCGTCTTCGGTGCGGCTCGTAATCGTGAGCTTCGAAACCGCAGCAATGGAGGCAACGGCTTCGCCGCGGAATCCGTTTGTCGCCAAGTGAAATAAGTCTTCTGCCGAGGTGAGCTTTGACGTCGTATGCGGCAGATAGCAGAGATTTAAATCGGCTTCGGACATTCCGCAGCCGTTATCGCGAATGAGAATTGACTTCTTCCCACCCTCTAAAATTTGAATTTCAATCCGAGAAGCTCCTGCGTCCAAGGCGTTTTCCATCAGCTCTTTGACGACCGAAGCAGGGCGTTCCACCACCTCTCCAGCAGCAATTTGATTGACAACATCCTCGGGAAGGGCATGAATTCGGGAATTTTCCATACAAAACAATATAGAAAAGTCAAAAAACAGTACAAATTTTGCCAAAAGTTTGGTATATTGATAGACAAAAGAACCTTAAACAAGTAAATTAGGCATATGCAAGCTACTGACAACAAAATTCCTAATGTCTTTTTGAAATTGGCTTATAGCGAACTGCTTCTCTCCTTCCGGACAGAAGAATTGGTGCCACTAGTTCAAAATGCGAGCATCTCGAGCCGCAAATTGATTGAAAATGCGTGGCAAGAAGATGAAATGGTCAATGCCGAAGATAACGCATTGATTATCGCAGGCTTTTCGAATTGGCTCCTTTCAAAGGGCGTTAATTTGGACGAATTTGCCAATCGCATGTTTGAAAAGGTCGGCCACTTAAATTCTGTGCCGAAACGCGCACTGCTCCGTTCTTATTTGCCGTATATCCGTGACTTTTACGAGATGAAAGATCAGCGCCAGGGCATTCTCCGCTTGATTGAAAAGCGCAATATGTTCCGCGAAAATTTGATCTACGTCGAAGGCGAAATCGAAAACGATCGCCATCACGATTTCTTGGTCGGCAGCGGAAATCAAATCAATCATCCGATGGCGATTTATTCCAACTGGCTTCTCCGCTTTATTCAAACCGGACCGTGCCTGCTGGATCTTCCTGCTTTTGAAAATCTCAGCATTTACGCTTGCGAACATACCGCCGAAGAAGCTTTGCTCGGTCGCTTGGCTGGCAACTTGGACGGTGAGACATTCTATGTCAGCGGTATCGCAGTGGGTAAATTGGTCAAGTTTGCCGAATGCATCGAAAAGCATCCGATGAAGCATGACCTTTCGCAGTTTGCCGATAAGCTCTGCGTGCGTTTGGATACCGATGTGATCGATACATTCACCGGAACGCATTTGCTTTATAAGGATCGCTATTACGGAGCTCCGGTTGCGATGGCTGAATTCGTTTACGCGAAGGACATCAGCACAAAGGATCCGTTTGCAAATTTGATTTCTTCTCTTGTTCAAGAAGAATACAACGTATGGCCGCCAGTGCAAAAAGCGCACGATGAACTTTTGCACAAGATCAATCACGTTGCAGAAATCATTTACTACGAAGCGGATGATTCGATTTCGGTCAACGGCAAGCATTTGATGCGCAATGTGCCGGCTCGCATTCTTCGCAATGTTCTTCGCGAATACACGAAGACCGGTCGTGAAGAATTCGAAAACCGCGAATTTAAGCGTGATCCGGAAATTTGCATTGATCCGGTGAACCCGAACTTCGAAAGCCGTTTGAACCGCGTCGTCGATCACTTGGCAAAGGTTTCGGAAGTGATGAATTTGAATCGTCACCGCCGCGGAGGTTTCCGCTTCGAACCGCATTGTCACATCGACTTCCACGAAGAACCGGCTGCGATTCGCAAACCGAAAAATAAGCAATAAATAACGCGGATTTTTTGGGATTTCTTCTATATTTGATAGTGAAATTAGGCGGAAAGGTAAATCCTCTAACAACTCTATCATTGCTCCCCTCCTGGTAAGTTCGGGGTTCGATCCGCCACTTTTTTAAGGTCCTGCGAAATTTCGCAGGACTTTTTGTATTTTATTTTTCAAAATTTTCTGCGGGCATTTTCTCGTAGCACTTGCCGCGAATTCTTTTTTCTCTTCTTTTTTTGAATTGCTAATTTATGGCTATGCGTCGTTCCCTTTTTTTGCTTTTATTTTTTGCGGTCGCGGCGATGGCTGCAACCGATTCTCTTTCGACGGTAACACCGGCGGATTCTAATTTGAATGCAGTCGTTGCGGATTCGGCAAAAGTTTCGATGGAATTGACCGCTGCGGATTCTATCGTGGTGGATTCTGTGGCAAAGGATTCTCCAAAATCCGATTCGTTGGTGGCGAAAATTCCGTCGACAGATACCGCAAAAACGGTTGCGGAAAATGCTCCGCAGAGTATTGAACAAGCGATTTTAGCGGAACCGATTCCGAATGATGAAATGATTCGTCGTGCGCGGCATTTGCTTTTGCGGGCTTTGCAATCTGGCGACCGCGAACGCGCTTTGCAGACGATTGAATTTTTAAGCCGTGAAAATTCGGAATATACTTGCTCGTTTTCGGGAATGGAAAAGGGACTTGCTTTTTTGAATGCGGGACTTTACGATTCTGCGCTCACGAATTTGTTGCACGAACGCCGTCTTTTTGCGCCGGAAGCGCGCCGCATCGTTTCGAATGAAGATCGCTGCATTGCCGAAATTCAAAATGATAATTGGAGAACGTCGCGCGTAATCCGCGATGAACTTTTGATGTATTTGGACGCTTATCAGAAACAAGTTGCGTCCGATTTGAATGCGGTAAATGCGGCGGTGCAAAATTCTGCGGTGAATGATTTTTATAAAGAGGCTGCGCCCGCATTTTTGCCGGTGATTTTTACAACATCGTGGGGTGCTACCGAAGAATCGACGGTGCGTCAAGTCTTCGTTTCGGGATCGGTATTTGTGCAAAAATATCCGATGCACGAAGACGGCATTTGGCTCGAACGCAATTTCTTAAAGCCTTTCCAAAAGAGATTGGAAAATCAAGTGGCTGCATCCGAAGATCCCGTTGAAAATCATCTTTATGGAAAAAGCGTCGGCTTTGAATTTCTATCGGGAATTGGATTTTTGACGAATGATTTGAAAGACGAATTCCATCATAAATATTGGAATTATTATGTTGCCGTTCCGATTCAACTTTATCGTATCGTCTTTACGCCGTTCATTTCTTTTGGTTGGATTGAAACGCGGAATAATCGCGCATTCTCCGATGTCCTTTGGGAAAAGAACAGCGAGCTTTTAGTTTATGAAGGCGGTATCACTCTCGGCTTTGTCGCCTTTGACAGTCGTTATGTGAAAATTGAACCATTTGCAGGAATCGCATCGGCGAGCGCAGAGCTTCCGGATAATAGCAGCGACTATTACTATTATACGAGCAGACCGAATAATGATTATCGCCGTTTACGTCATCATGTCGAATCCAATAATTCCATCGCTTATTTAGCAGGAGTTTCGGGCGAAGTGCGTCTTTTAACCGTTTGCCATCGCAATCCGAATGCTCCGCTTAATTCGATTTCTCTCCGTGTAAAATATATGGCGAGTTACTTGGATCACGATTTCGGCTACGCCAAAATGGAAGGCGTTTCGCATAAAGTTTTAGCGGGCTTAGGCTTCTTTATTTGGTAAAAAAATGCGCCCGATTGCGGGCGTTTTTTTATGGAATGAATTGATAAACGGCTTCGCCTTTTTTGGACATACCGTATTTGGTGCGGGCGATGGATTCGATGTAAAAAGAATCTTTGAGCAATCGCTCTTCTTCGTTTTTGCGATGCTCTAATTCATTTTTGAGCGAATCGATTTCCAATTCCATCCGATCGATTTGCACTTGCAATTTGTGCTGTTTCCATAAACCATTTTCTCCAAAAGTAAACGCCCATAAGGATGTTGCTACAAAAACGAGCAGCAACACGATGACGATTTGAAGAACGATTTTTTGGATTTTCAAATTTTACTCCATCGAGGAAAAGTGAAACGCATCGCCATCTTTGGAATGGACGAGGCCTGCAATTTCCAGTTCTGTTAATATAGCTAAAAGCGAAGAAACTGGAATAGAAGAACTTGTGCATAACTCGTCGAGAGAATGCGTAAAGCCCGCATTTTTTGAAAAGAGGTTTTTTGCATTTTCGGAAAGTTCAATTCCCGCGGCGAGCAGATCGGCGGGAGTTTGATCCGAAAGGCGTTTTGCGCCGCAGAGATCCGAGAAATCGCTCGCATTCCAAATCGGATGCGCTTTGCCTTTTGCAATGAGAAAATTCGGGCCTTGTGCGGTTTCGGCGAGAATATTTCCGGGAAGGGCGAGAATTCGCCGCTGAAATTTTTCGGCATAATCGACGGTAATCATGCCGCCGCCTTGCAGTTTACTTTCGACTAAGGTGATGCTTCGAGAAAGTCCTGCGATAATACGATTCCGCTGCGGAAACATAAAATTCCGAGAAATCATCGAGCCTGGATATTCCGAAAGAATGGTTCCGCCGTTTTCGAGAATTTTATCGGCAATCATTTTTCGGGAACCGCCGAGAGGTGCATCTAATCCTTGGGCGATAACAGCGACGGTGGGAATATGAAATTCAAGCGCTGCGCTATGACAAAAACTGTCAATTCCTTGAGCAAGTCCGGAGACGACAATCGCATCGGTGTCGATGAGATTTTTGACGAGTGCGCGACAGATTTCTTCGGCGTGAATGCTCGGGCGCCGCGTCCCGACCATCGCAATCCAAGAATGTTTAAAATCGGGAAGAGTGCCGCGGTAATACAACTGCTTCGGTGCATTTGGAATGCTTTTCAGTGCCCGCGGAAAATTTTCAGCGGCTAAAATTTGAATGGGAAAAATGTTAGTTTTGGAAATCATGAAATACTCCTTTGAAGATTTGATTCGGATTATGAAACAGCTGCGTTCGGAAAACGGTTGCCCGTGGGATCGCAAACAGACGACGCAAACTCTTTTGCCGTATTTGGTCGAAGAAAGTTCGGAATTTATCGATGCGGCGCAAGATCACGATACGGCGCACATGTGCGAAGAATTGGGCGATGTCCTTTTTCAAGTGGTGTTTCATTCGCAGGTAACCGCAGAAAATGGCGACTTTACAATCGACGATGTGACCGATGGAATTTGCCGCAAAATGATTCGAAGACATCCGCATGTATTCGGCGATGCGCATGTGAAAAATGCGGGCGAAGTTTCGAAGCGTTGGGAAGAAATTAAAGCGAAAGAAGCGAATAATTTGAAGCTTCAAGGAATGTCGGCGATGGATAAAGTTGCGCACAGCATGCCGACTCTTTCGCGGGCGCAAGATATGGGACGCCGTGCCGCAAAATGCGGATTTGATTGGAAGGATAATGAATCGGTTCTGCAAAAAGTCCGCGAAGAATGGAATGAATTTTTGGCGGAATACGAAAAGCATTCGGAGAAGTCGCCGAATTTGGACCGCATGGAAGATGAATTGGGCGACGTGCTTTTTACCCTTTGCCATTTGGCGCGTCATCTCGGATTGAATGCCGAAACCGCATTGATCCGTGCGAACAATAAATTTGATAAACGATTCCGTTCTTTGGAAAAATTGGCGAAAGAAAAACAGCCCGAAAAATCCCTCGGAGAAAATTCCCCCGAAGAACTTCTCGCTCTTTGGCAGAAAGCCAAAAACGAGACTAGTCAAAGATGAGATTATTGACCACTAGACCTACGAAAAATACGAGCAAATAGCCGTACCAAAGAATGGTGAGCGGATAATTCAAAATCCGTTTCGATTTGCTTTCGATTGTTTTATTCTTTTCGGCGATGCGGAGCAGATTCCGTCGCAGATAAAAGACGGTTCCAGCGGTGCCGATAAGGCTTACAAGAATGAGCAGTAAAACAGAAAGCATGTGATAAAGATAAAAAACGCAGCCGATTTGCGCAAAGTGAGTTGCCTAGTATCGTGAAAATTTCTCTATTTGTTGACGATTATGGCTCGTTTATGTAAACGAACCTTTCTTTCATGAGGTGTATTTGGATACACAAGAAAAATTGAATTCGCTGATCGCTCGGGCGTGTGAAAGCGCTCAAGTGGAACTTGTCGAATTTGACCAATTCAAAGCGGGCAATCGCAAAGTGCTCCGCATTTACATCGATAAACCCACAGGCATTGACGTAGAAGATTGCGCAACGGTAAGTCGCAGTCTTTCCGATGCGTTGGATCAAGATGAATCTTTAATCGATGGCGCATACACTCTGGAAGTTTCGTCTCCCGGAATCGACCGTCCCCTCAAGTCCACTCGGGATTTTGAGCGGAATTTAAACCGTTTGCTTCGGATTACTCGTGAAACGGGGAAGCCGTTAACGGGCACACTGACGGCGGTGGACGAAGAAAATTTAACCCTGTCTGTAAAAGGCGTGACAGACGCGGTCTTGGTTCCTAGGTCCGAGATCCTCTCTGCCAAAGTAGAAGTTCAATTCTAAAACAAAGGCTCTTATGACAACGAAGAACAAGGAACCCAAAATCAATTTGATCGATGCCTTCAAGTCGGTCGTAGACACCAAGAACATCGACAATTCTATTGTAGAAGGCGCTTTGAAAGACGCTTTGATAACAGCGGCTCGCAAATATTTGAATATTGAAAAGCACTTTGAAGTGAAAATCGACGAAGAAACTTCTGCGATTTCAATCGCGCTCGTTGTCGATATCGTGGATGATTATCCGGATTACGATGAATCGCTTTCTCCGGAAGCAGTCCAAGAAATGGACGAACATTACATGCTGGTGGAACAAGCCCGCGAATGGAACCCCGATGTGCAACCGGGCGACCATTTGGAAATGGAACTGCCGGTGGAAGCCTTTGGTCGCCAAGCGATTCAAACGGCAAAGCAATTCTTGATTCAGCGCATCCGCGATGCAGAACGCAGCAAGATTGTGGACACTTATCGTAGCCGTATCGGTCAGATTGTGAATGGCGAAGTTCTCCGCGTCGAAGGTCGCAATGCAATCGTTTCGATTGGCCGTCAGACAGAAGCCGTTCTCCCGATGAAGGAACAACTCCCGAAGGAACGTTTCCAACAGGGAAGCTCGGTGAAGGCTGTGATTAAAGATGTCGCAGATTCGGCTAAGAATGGCGCACAAGTGATTCTTTCTCGTACAAACGAAATGTTCTTGTACGAACTCTTCCGCCAAGAAGTTCCTGAAATCTTTGACGGAACCGTTGAAATTAAAGGCGTTGTCCGTGATCCGGGCTACCGCGCAAAAATTTCCGTTTACGCGCATGACGGACGCATTGACCCGGTCGGCGCTTGCGTTGGCATGAAGGGTGCGCGAGTGCAGGCAATTGTCCGCGAACTCGGCAACGAACGCATTGACATTGTGCATTGGGATCCGGATCTGATTACGTTTGTTCGCCACGCACTTTCTCCGGCAAATATTGTCAAGTATTTTGAAGTGCCGGGTACGCGTCGTTTGGTCATTGTTATCGCTGACGAAGATTTGGCGCAGGCGATTGGTCGCAGCGGTCAGAATGTGAAGCTCGCTTCGCAGTTGGTCGAACACGATTTGGACGTCTTTGGTGAAAAAGAATGGTCCGAAAAGAGCGACGAAGACAAGCAGAAAGTTTTGGCACCGCGTCCGAATGAAATCGCTGCTGCCGAAGAATTCCGCGCAAACGAAGCGTTGTTCAAGGATAATGCAAGCGCAGCAGCAACGGCTGAAACCGCAGAAGCTGCACCGGCAGAAGAAACTCCTGCGCAAGAAGGTTCTCAAGTCTAAGGATTTAAGCTTATTGGAGCAAAAGCATAGATGAGTAATGAAATCAAAATCACCCCGGGTGAATGGGCAAAAAAACATGGCGTAGATGCCAGCCGAGTTGTCACATTGTTGCATGAAAATGGCGTGCAGGTGTTAACTCCGTATAGCCCTGTTCCCCAAATGGCTTTTGCTTCGATCGAAGCTCAAGTTCTAGAAGAGAAAGCGAAGGCCGATGCACGCCGTGCAAAAGCCAGCAGCCTTTTTAAGAACAAAAATGCAAAGAAGCCTGCGGCAAACGAAAAAGAAGCCGCTCCGGCAACAACGACTCCGGCTGCACAGCCGACAGGTCGTCGCACGATTACGGGAACTTTTAAAGGTGGCAATGTCCGCTTAACTCGTGACGCGAATGCGAAGGATAATAAGCCCGCAGCAAAGCCTGTGACATTAGGTGTTAAAGTGACTTCGACGGGAAAGCCGTTAACGTCCGGTGTAAAACCGGTTCAACCTGCAAAGCCCGCCGCTACGCCAGTCACTGCAAAGCCTGCACAACCAGCGGTCGCCAAGCCCGCGGTAAAACCGGTTGCGCAAACTCCGGCGGTGAAGCCTGCTCCAACTCAGCCGGCAAAGCCCGCTAATCCTGTGGTGAAACCGGCTCAACCGGCAGTGAAGCCGGCTCCGGCTGCTGTAAAGCCTGCGCAAAATGTGGCAAAGCCTGCGCAAGCTCCGGTGAATCGTCCTGCGGCAGCACGTCCAGCGGGAACTGTTCCGCCTCGCGTTAATGCAACACCGGTCGGCGAACTTCGCCAAGTCGAAATGAAGGCGCAAGTCTTCAAACCGGATGCAGCGATTCTTGCGCGTATCGAAAAGTCGCGTCAACAGGCTGCAGCACAGCATCGTTATCGCGGAAACAACAATTCTTCGGGACAAGGTTATACAGGTCACTTTGGACCGGGCGGCGGTAACGGATATCGCAGCGGCAATGGTCAAGGTGGCAATTCCCATTACAGAAACGGGAATGGTCAAGGCGGCAACCGTTCTTTCGGCGGTCAATTGCAGGGACAATCCCGCGGCGGACATTTCTCCGGCCAAAATATGCAAGATGTTTTTGCTAATGCACAAAATGGTGCGGGCAGCGGAAATCGTTTTGGCGGAAATGGTAAAGGAAATCAAAGCCGTAACGACAAAAATAAACGCGGTAAAAATGGCCGCGATAATAAGGACAGTCGCTTTGAACAGAGCGAACAGCAGGATTCGATTCGTCAGAATGTTTCCCGCGTGATGGCTTCGCTCTCGAAGAATCCTGTCAAGAAAGTTTATCACAAAGATAAAGCGGCTGCCGCTGATGGCGAACAGCGCAAAATTTTGAAGACTTCGGACTTCATCACAGTCGGCGAACTCGCTGGTATGATGGATCAGATGCCGGCACGTGTCATTGCAAAGTGCATGGAAATGGGAATGATGGTTACCATCAATGCCCGCTTGGACTTTGAAACGATTCAAGTGCTCGCAGACGAATTTGGTTACGAAGCGCAGTTGATGGAAGAATACGAAGAAGAAGCTTTGGGTGTCGATGACGAACAAAACGAAGACTTGGAACCGCGTCATCCGGTGGTTACTGTGATGGGTCACGTGGACCATGGTAAAACTTCTCTTCTCGACTGGATTCGTAAAACGCATGTGGTTTCGGGCGAATCGGGTGGCATTACGCAGCACATCGGCGCTTACGAAGTTACCACATCGGTGGGTAAAGTTACCTTCCTCGATACGCCGGGTCACGAAGCGTTTAGCGCAATGCGCGCTCGCGGATCTCAAGTGACGGACGTGATTGTCCTTGTGGTCGCAGCAGACTCGATGGTGATGCCGCAGACGGTCGAATCGATCGAACTTGCAAAGCGTGAAAAAGTGCCTCTGGTCGTTGCCATCACCAAGATGGATCTTCCGACGGCGAATCCGGATAAAATTCGTGCGCAGCTCGCAGAACGCGGCGTCGAAGTGGAACAGTGGGGCGGTAACGTCAGCTGTATCGAAGTCTCGGCGCGTACGGGTGCAGGCATGCAGCAACTTTTGGAAACTCTCGCCCTCGAAGCAGAAGTTCTTGAACTCAAGGCTTCGAAGAGCGCACGCGCTCGCGGTGCTGTCGTCGAATCCAAACTCGATGCGGGTAAAGGTTCAATGGCGACAATCCTCGTGCAGAACGGAACTCTCCACATCGGTGATCCGTTTGTGTGCGGTGTTTATGCGGGACGTGTCCGCGCGATGTTTGACGATCGCGGTAAACAGATGAAGAGCGCAGGTCCTTCGGCTCCGTGTCAAGTTCTCGGCTTTGACGGAACTCCGCAAGCGGGTGATGAACTCACGGTGGTTGAAGACGAAAAGGCAGCACGTGAAATTGCATCAAAGCGTCGTATGGCTGCTCGTGAACGCGATTTGCGTGCGCGTAAGTCCATTTCGCTCGAATCGACTTATGAAGGCGTGAAGAACGGAACCATTTCCGAACTCAACTTGATTATCAAGGCGGACGTGGGCGGATCTTCCGAAGCAATTGCCGCAAGTCTCGAAAAACTTTCGAACAGCGAAGTCAAAGTCAACATTATTCGCAAAGGCGTCGGTGCGATTACCGATTCCGATATTCTCTTGGCATCGACTTCTCAGGCTGTGATCGTTGCCTTCCATTTAATGCCGTCGTTCTCCATCCGTGAAATGGCGCAGAAAGAAGGCGTCCAAATCAAGAATTACCGCATCATTTACGAAATCATCGACGATATCAAGAATACGGTCGAAGGTCTTCTCAAGCCGACGACTCGCGAAGAACTTACCGGCGAAGCGGAAATTCGTCAAATCTTCCGCATTCCGAAGGTCGGCATTATCGCGGGCTGTATGGTTACCGATGGTGAAGTGGACCGCAACAGCCGCGTTCACGTTTACCGTGCCGGCGTGGAATTGGGTCAGACCGTTGTGCAATCGCTCAAACGCGTGAAGGACGATGTCAAGTCGGTTTCTCGCGGATTTGAATGCGGTATCGGTCTGAAGGGCTACGATAATTTGCACGAAGGCGATACGCTTATGTTCTTCAAAGAAGTCACTGTGGCGCGTACTTTGGCAGATGTCGCTCGCGATGAAGCTGCAGCAAAGGCTGCCGCCGAAGCAAAAAAGGCTAACGAACAGAAGGATGCTTAATGCCGCGTAATTCTCACAGTCACAGCAATCGGCGCGTGCCGCGTACCGTGCGACTTGACGAACAGTTCCGCGAAGAAATCAGCAAGCTTTTGATGAAAGGGCTGAAAGATCCGCGGGTCGGTTTCGTCACCATTAGCCGTGTGGAAATTACGAATGATTTAAGCTATGCGAAGGTTTTCGTGTCGGTGCTCGGCTCGGATCGGGAAAAGGCTTCTTCTCTCATCGGGCTGCGCAATTCGGCGGGATTTATTCGCACTTATTTAGGCAAAGCGCTGAAGATTCGCAAAATTCCGCTCTTAACTTTTGTCCTCGACGAAAGTCTAGATCACGCGATGCACATTGAAGAAATTCTCGCAGAATTAAAGGATTCGGGTGAGCTCTAAAGCTTCGGTTTCTGGACTGATTTTGCTTGATAAACCAGCGGGTGTTACCTCGTGTAACGCCCTTTTTCCTCTTCGGAAAATTTTTAAAACGCGGCGAGTTGGACATGCGGGCTCTCTCGATATGCGGGCTTCGGGACTCATCGTCGCAGCAGTTGGGCGCGCAACGCGCCTTCTCCCGTTTGTTGAAGCGGGCGAAAAATCGTATACATTTACAGCGCACTTTGGCTATTCCACAGAAACGGATGAATGGGACGGCGCTCTCGTTGCAGAAGATTCGGAAACAGCTCCGATTTCCGAAGAAGAAGTGCAAAAAATTTTGCCGCAGTTCATCGGTGAAATTGACCAAATTCCGCCCGATTATAGCGCGGTAAAACTCAACGGCAAACGCGCTTCGGATTTGAAACGCAAAGGCCGCGAAGTGGAGTTAAAAGCCCGCCGAATTTACATTCGCCAGTTGGAATGCCTGGGCAAAGCGGATGCGCCCGCAGAAATTTCGGGGCGAATTCGTTCTTCGTATCAATTTCGTTGCGACTGTTCTAAAGGCACTTATATCCGTTCCCTTGTCCGCGATATGGCGAAAGCGCTCGGCACAATCGGCGCTGTCTCGGGAATTCGCAGAACGCGCATCGGACACATGTTGGTTACTGACGCCGTGCGTCCCGAAGAATTAAATGAAAATTCGCTTTTAAAACCGCAGGAATGTATGCATTTTCCTGTCGTCGAATTTACAGACCGCCAAGTGGAAGCGGTGCGGAATGGTCGCTCTATTTCGTGGAATGGCGAAGCAATTCAAATTGAAGAAGATGCGCCGAATCTCATTTTAGCGGTCGGCAAAGACGGTGAACTCAAAGCGGGTTGTTCTTTTGAAGACGGAAAAATTTCCCCCAAATTTTTCTTGGGAATTGACGATGAATAATTCGAAAGCGCGCGCAATTACCGTTGGCAATTTTGATGGTTGTCATTTGGGGCATCAAGAAGTTTTTCAAATCCTCCGCAACGAAGCGAAAGCGCACGGCTTGATTCCGACGGTCGTTTCTTTTGAACCGCATACGCGTCATGTTTTAGGAGTTCCCGGGCATCCGGCGCTTTTAACGACGACCGAAGAAAAAGAATTTTTTGTCAAATCTCTCGGGCTTGATTTTGTTGCGTTACCTTTTTCGCGGGAAGTGGCGGAGCAGCCTTTTCAAAAATTCATCCAAGAAAAATTATTGGACGAATTGAATGCCAAATTTTTAGTTCTCGGACACGATCATCGTTTTGGCGCAGCGGGCAAAGGAAATTTCGACGCGATTATTTCAGCGTTTCCCGAACTTTCTGCGATTCAAGTTTCTGCAAAATATAAAGACGGCGAAATTTTAAGTTCTTCGCGGATTCGCAATGCGCTAGAAAATGGTGCGGTCGAAAGAGCGACGACTTTTCTCGGCAGGCCGTATCGTATGCACGGCATCGTCGTCAACGGAAAACATCTCGGCAGAACGATTGGATTTCCTACGGCAAATGTGCAAACCGGAAAATTTAAATTGATTCCCAAATACGGTTCTTATGCTGCGGTCGTGCGCTTGCAAGATGCGTCGGCGCACAAAGCCGTTGTAAATATTGGGCTGCAGCCGTCCATCGGCGATTTACCGCTTGCGATTGAAGCGCATATTTTAGATTTTCATGACGACATTTATGGGCAATCAATCGATGTGGATTTGCTCACTTTTATTCGCCCCGAACAAAAATTTGCAAGCGTCGAAGATTTAAAACGTCAAATCGGAATGGACGCCGATTTTGCGCGCAATTGCTAACTAAAAAATTGGGAATCGCTTTTCCATTACGGCACACGCACTTCGCGACCGTTTAAATCATAAAATTTTCCCGATTTTTTCTGCGTTTTTGCAGAATGATTTTTCTTTATTTTGCGAATTGAAAGCGGAATTTTGTTGTCGGGTTCATTGTAGAGCGCAAGGATTTCGTCATCGTTTAATGCGCGCGAATAAATTCTTAAATCATCGATGCGACCTTGAAAAAAGCTCCACTTTGAGCGCGTGCCAAGTCGTAACGGAGCGCTTCCATTTTGAACATGAACATTGTAAGTCGCATCATTCAACTCGTCTTCGTCTTTTTTGACGCCGTTTTTGTAAAGCGAAATTTTATTTGTGAGCGTATCAAATCGGGCGACGAGATGAATCCACTCGTTTTCGGTAACGGTTTCTTGCACATAACTTCCAGCGCCAAGTCCGCCGTCTAAATTGAATGCGTATGCTGAAATTCGGTTCGGTCGATTTTCGCCCTGCGCAATATTTTTGTTGTACATACGAAAAACCCATTCGTGTTGATGCGGCTCGCCTTTTCCCATCCAATGAACGTAGCCACCGCTTTCTGCATTTTTAAAATCCAAAACTTCGGGACTCATCCACACCGAAATGGTGAGCGCTCCCGTCGTCGAAATGCTAAGCGCATCGTTATCGGGAATTTCAAGGTAAGCGCTGTCGCCATCAAAATACGCTGCGGAATTTTCGTTTCCAAATCGATCGCTTGCAAAAGTTGCACCGTGATTTTCTGCAGAAACGTTGCCATCGTCGGCAGCATTTTCAAAATTTTTGTTAAAGGTAAAATCGGCGACGAGTCCATCCGAAGGAATTTCGGCTGCAGTGGCAATGGCAGCAAATACAGCTATGACGGAGAAAAATTTTTTACGCATCAATTACCTCTTGCTGAAAAACACTCGTCTCAATTCAAAATTTAATTTTTCAATAACCATTCACGCAAATTCATGCGAATAATTCCGCCTTCATTTGACTTCGGCAAATCATCCAGTGATAAAATGAGTTTAGGGTAATTGTCTTTGATTTGAGTTAAGGGTAAGTATTCTCTTGCCTTTGTATTTTCATCAGCCATCAAATAACAAACTTGAATGTAAATTCGCTCCTCATTTTTTTGTGCAATAAAATCAATTTCTAATTCACCAAATTTTCCTACATAGACTTTATAGCCTCGACGAAAGAGTTCAACAAACACAATATTTTCTAAAATTCCATTGATGTGTGAATCTTTAAAACCTTGCAAAAAATATTTGATGCCTTGATCAGCCAAATAATACTTTTCAAGAGTCTCTAAAATTTTTTTTCCTTTTAAGTCAAAGCGCGGTACTTTGTAAATGACAAAGGCTTCTTCTAAAAATTTTAAGTTGTTATAAATCGTTTCAACACTCATGGAGCGTCGCTGTGATTTCATAAATTTTGCTATCGTATTTGCCGAAAAAATATTGCCAATGTTATCACAGACATAGAGAATCACTTTTTCTAAAAAATTAGTATCGCGAATATTATTTCTCTGAATAATATCTTTCAATAAAACCGTCGAATAAATTCCTTCAAGATACGACTCTATGGAATCTTTTGACTTCATATCCTTTAAGCCAGGGAAGCCTCCGATGGACAGAAATTTGTTAAAAACATTTTTCGAATCTTTAGTTTTATGGAATCGCAAAAATTCTTGATACGAAAGCGGCTGAATTTGAATATTGACATAACGCCCTGAAATGTAAGTCGCAAGTTCTGACGATAAAAGTTTGGCGTTACTACCCGTAATATAAATATCGCAATCAATCACCTGCGAAGAATACAAGCTGTTGATGCATTTTTCCCAACCCTCTAGTTCCTGAATTTCGTCAAAAAGCAAGTACAATTTTTTTTGTGTCTTTTCAGCACGCTTCTTAATAAAGGAATATAAAAATTGCAAATCCAAAAATTCTTGATTGTCAAAGTCTTCAAAATCAATTTTTATCACGCAATCTGCATTTGCTGTTTTCAAAAGCGACTCTTGCAAAAGCTCTAGCACAAATGACTTGCCTGCACGACGAATTCCTGTAATCACTTTGATGACAGGAGTATCCTTGTAAGATTCAAGGATTTTTTTTGCATAATCTCTAAAAACAGGATTTTTTTTCATAAAAAGATTCCACTATAGTCGAAACAATATTAAATATAATCAAAACTTTCGGTTATAATAGAAAACTTTATGATTTTTTATAAAAGTTTCTAGTATAATGGAAACTTTTATATTTTACGAAAATGATTAAAAATGAGATTCCGCGGGAAATCTTATGAAAATATTGCGATATTCAGCGGAAAGTGGGTGAAAATAGGCAGATTCCGCAGAAAATCGAGATGTTTTGGGAAAAAGTCTAAAAAAGAAAAATTGAATTTTTTTTTGAATTATATACCCCATAGGGGTATATTTTACTATATTCTTGACAAAGGAAGTTAGAGATGACTAAAAATGTTTTAGAATGCATGAAATGCAAAGTGAAGCATCGCGATGCGGCAGAAAAGAAAAAGCTGATGAGTCGGCTGAATCGCATTGAAGGACAAATTAAAGGCATCAAAGGAATGCTTGAAAAGGATGCGTATTGCCCGAATATTTTGATTCAAGTTTCGGCGGTAAATGCTGCGCTCAATTCTTTTAACAAAGAACTGCTCGCTTCGCATATTCAAACTTGTGTGGTGAAACATTTACGCGCGGGCGATGAATCTGTCGTCGATGAATTGGTTTTAACCCTTCAAAAATTGATGAAATAAAGGAGTCAAAAATGGTGAATGGAATTATCATTTTCGTGTTAGCGGTTGCCGTTATTTTTGCTTTTGCCGGCGCGCTGAAACATTTAAAAGGCGAAGGCTCGTGTTGCGGCGGCGGGAGCTGTAGTTGCAAAAAGAAAAAATTAGATGCGGTGACATTTCAGAAAACGGTGAAAATTCAAGGAATGATGTGCGAACATTGCGCTGCTCATGTTACCGAAGCGTTGAATGCACTCGAAGGCGTTTCGGCTAAAGTCAATTTGAAAAAAGCGGAAGCGGTGATTGAAGCGTCGCGAGAAGTCAGCGATGCCGAAATTAAAAGTGCAGTGGAAAGTGCGGGAAATTATACAGTTGTCTAAAAAAATCGGCGGGATTTTTCCGCCTTTTTTGCGGAGAGTTTATGCAAAAATTTTCTGTATCGGGAATGAGTTGTGCTGCGTGCAGCGCCCGCGTTGAAAAAACGGTGAAGCAAATTCCGGGAGTTTCTTCGTGTGCGGTGAGTTTACTTACAAATTCACTTCGCGTAGAAGGAAATGCTTCGGCAAATGCAATTATTTCTGCGGTGGAAAAAGCGGGCTACGGCGCGCGCCTTTGGGAAACGCCGACTTTGCAAGATACAGAAACTCCTGTTTTAAAAAAACGTTTAATCTTTTCGCTTTTCTTTTTAATCGTTCTGTTATACGGAAGTATGGCGCATCCGATTTTCGGATTTCCGTTGCCGCTTTCTCCTTTTGTCGCAGGCATTTTGCAAATGCTTCTCGCGTTCATCGTGATGTTTATCAATCGCAAATTTTTCATTAGCGGTTTTACGAGTTTATTGCACGGTGGACCGAATATGGATACGCTTGTCGCCATGGGCTCGGGAGTTTCTTTTCTTTACAGCGTTCTAGTGCTTTTTAATTCTGCGGGCGCAGGAAATCTTTATTTTGAAACCGCCGCGATGATTGTGACTCTCATTACCGTTGGGAAACTTTTGGAATCGATTTCAAAAGGGCGCACGACGACAGCGTTAAAAAGTTTATTGGATTTAGCGCCGAAGAAAGCGACGCTTTGGAAAGATGAAAAAGAAATTTCTGTTCGCGTGGAAGAAGTAAAAGTCGGCGATATTTTTGTGGTCAAACCGGGTGAAAAAATTCCGGTCGATGGAATTGTGTTAGAAGGAAATTCGGCGGTGAATGAAGCTGCATTAACGGGCGAAAGTATTCCCGTGGATAAAATGAAAAATGCATCGGTCAGCGCAGCGACTCTAAATCAAAGTGGATTTTTAAAATGTCGCGCAACGCGAGTGGGCGAGAATACGACTCTTTCGCAAATCATTCAACTTGTTAGCGATGCGTCGGCGACGAAAGCTCCGATTGCAAAAATTGCGGATAAAGTTTCGGGCGTTTTTGTGCCGGCTGTGATTTTAATTGCAATGGTAACGGCAGCGGTTTGGATTATTCTTGGAAAGGAAATTTCGATTGCGCTTTCTCATGCGATTGCGGTTTTGGTTATGAGTTGCCCTTGTGCGTTAGGGCTTGCGACACCGGTAGCGATGATGGTTTCGAATGGAAAGGCTGCGAAGAAAGGAATTCTTTTTAAAACGAGCGCGAGCATCGAAGAAATGGGACGCATTAAAATTGTCGCTTTAGATAAAACCGGAACGATTACAGAAGGGCGTCCTGCGGTTACCGAAATTTTTCCGGCGGAAATTTCAACGGCAGAATTTTTACAACTAGCGGCATCGTTAGAATCGAAAAGTGAACATCCGCTTTCGCAAGCGATTCTCGCCAAAGCAAAAGAAGAAAATATTTCGCTTTTGTCGGTGACGGAATTTGAAGCGTTTCCCGGAAATGGTCTTGCGGGAAAAATTGCGGGGCAGAAAATTTTTGCGGGAAAAGAAAAATTTGTAGAATCGAAAATAGCGATTTCGAAGGAATGGACTCAGCGGGCGCAGGCACTTGCTTGCGAAGGAAAATCGCCGACATTTTTTGCGACAGGAGAAAAATTTCTCGGAATGATTGCGCTTGCCGATTCTCTCAAATCGGACAGTGCCGAAGCGATTGCTGAATTGAAAAAGCTCGGTGTTCAAACGGTAATGTTAACGGGCGATCATACGAAAACCGCCGAAGCGATTGCGAAAAAAGTAAATGTGGATCAATTTGTCGCCGAAATTTTGCCTAGCGAAAAAGACGCAGAAATTCGTCGATTACAAAATTGGGGAAGCGTCGCCATGGTTGGCGACGGAATAAACGATTCGCCCGCGTTAACGCGGGCGAATGTGGGAATTGCAATCGGTGCAGGCGCAGATGTCGCTATTGATGCTGCAGATGTTGTCCTTGTGCAAGGCAGTTTAAAAGGAATCGTCGAAGCGATTTGCTTAAGTCGCAGAACTCTTCGAATCATTCATCAAAATTTATTTTGGGCATTCTTTTACAACGTCGCCTTGATGCCGCTTGCGGCGGGAGCTTATTATGCTTTTGGCGGTTGGTCCATGCACCCAATTCTCGGAGCGGCTGCGATGAGCCTCTCGAGTTTTTGTGTGGTGATGAATGCGTTACGTCTGCGTTAAGCTTTTTGCTTTTTCAAAATTGCCGCAGCTTTTTTGAATTCTTCTTTGACGGAATTTAATCCGGTTCCGCCTTCGATATTGCGACGGCTTACGGAATAAGCGAAAGTCAAACGCTTCTTCACGCTCTGCGGATTGGGAACGCCTTTGTTCGCCCATTCTTCGTCCGAAAGATCCGTAAATTGTTCGCCAATTCTTGCTGCTTCGCCGACGAGACTTCCGACGATTCGGTGCGCATCGCGGAAAGGAACGCCGTCTTCGACGAGAATGTCCGCGAGGTCGGTTGCAAGAAGCGCCGGAAGCATTCGATTTTCCATTTTATCAAAATTCCACTTGGCGGATTCAATCGCTTCTTTCATCACGCGCAAAATCACTTTGATCGTGTGAACGCTATCGAAAACGGGCTGCTTATCTTCTTGCAAATCGCGGCTGTATGAAAGCGGAGCGCCTTTGACGAGAGTAAACATCGCTGTAAAGTTTCCGAGCATCCGACCGGATTTTCCGCGGATGAGTTCCATCGAATCGGGATTTTTTTTCTGCGGCATCATCGAAGAACCGCTAGAGAATGCATCGGAAAGAGTTAAGTAACCGAATTCGCTCGAACTCCAAATGACGAAATCTTCGGCGTAACGGCTGAGTGTATTCGCGATAATCGCGAGATCGCTCAAAAATTCGAGAGCCATATCGCGATGGCTGACTGCGTCAATGCTATTTGCGCTCGGACGTTCAAAGCCGAGTTCTTTGGCGACGAGACTTCTGTGATACGGGAATGCAGAACCGGCGATGGCGCCGCTGCCGAGAGGAAGCTCAACATGCAATTCCAAGAAATTTTCCAAGCGTTTCACATCGCGGGTCAGCGCAAAGAAAAGGCTCATCAAATAATGGCTGAAAAGAATCGGCTGCGCTTGTTGCAAGTGCGTGTAGCCGGGCATAATTTTTCCAAAATTTTCTTTGGCGACGGCGAGAACTGCTTTTTCTAATTCGACGGTTAATGTGCGAATTTCTGCCGCGCGGTGGCGCATATAAAGTTTGAAGTCGGTAGAAACTTGGTCGTTACGACTGCGTCCGGTGTGAATTTTTTTGCCGAGATCACCGATGCGATCGGTGAGAACGCGTTCCACAGCCATGTGCACATCTTCATCGGTCGGAAGCCAAAGATTTTTTCCTGCGTGAACATCGGCAAGAATACTTTGCAGACCTTTACTGATTTTTGCGTAATCCGATTTGCTTAAAACGCCGGATTCGACGAGGCCTTTTCCGTGTCCGAGAGAACCTTGAATATCTTCTTCCAAAAGTTCTTTGTCAAAATCCAGACTAAAGCTGAGATCGATCATACTTTGAGCCATGCCGCAATCAAAGCGACCATCCCACATCATTTTTTTGCCTTTCGTGGCCATGAAAAATCCTCGTTTTAATTTTTTCCAAAAATAAAAAAAGTGACGAGCTGCAGCCCATCACTTTTCAGGAGTATTGGAAGTTTAAAGAGCTTCTGGATTTGCTTCGCGGGAAAGTTGCAGCACGCACATGCCATCGCGAACGATTACATTATCCGGATTCAAATTGACGCGTTCCATTTGCCAGTTGCCTGTAGCCCAATGTTCCGAAAGAGTTGTGCCTTCGAAATCATCTTGCCAATCGAGCGCAAAAGTCTTCGTCGCTTCATCGTATGTGTAAACGCGGACATAATCGATGAGCTGTTCTTGCGGACCGGCGGCAAGTTCTGCGCCGGTAAATTTGCCGACCCAGCCTGCGCTCTGCGATGCCCACAGATTAAAGCGAAGAGTTTCCGTTTCGGTGAGGAATGCAACTTGGTCGGAGTCAGCGTGAGTGCCGCGAGAGATGCCGAGAGTATCTCTGCGCACTTCAACGCTATCGATTTCCCAAGCGACATATTCCGGCGTCCAAATCATTGCGTACAAATGAAAATCTTCGGTCGCATCGTATTCGGTTTGGTGAATTTTTTCGGACGATGTATTCTTTTTAATTTCCGGCAAGCCTTCGCGGGTAATGATATTCGACTGCCAAGAAGTTTTAGATTTTCCGAGAACTTCGATGTCGATTTCGTTCCAAGGAACATCTTCTTTCTTGTAAGAATCATCGTAGTAAAGGAACATCGAACTGACAGAACCCGGAATGGAAACCATTTTCATGCGGGCTTCGAAACGTCCGTATTTGAATTGATCAACGCCAGAAAGTTCTGCGCCATAATACGAATATTTTTTTTGATCATAAGTTTCGTTCGGATCTACGATGGAAACCGATGAAGACGATTCCACAATCGGTTGATCGGGAATTGTCGAAGAAGATGATTCAATCGGCTGAGTTGGAATTTCCGAAGACGAAGAAACTTCGGGAGTTTCGGGAACTTCGGGTGCAGTAGAAGAGCTGCTGCTATCTGAGCAAGCGATGAGAGTGCCCAGCGCAAGAGTCGGAAGAAGGAAAAGTTTTTTCATAAGAACCTCGTTGTTTGTTACAGGAATCAATATAGCTAGGCAAATCGGGCGCAGAATAATTTCGAATGTAACGAAAATAAAAATCTGTATCAAGTGTAGCTTTTATAAAAATTTGTTCAAAATGAAAATCAGCCTCCGCTCTGGTTCTTGAGGGAGGCTGATAATAGATAGGAGTTAGCAGTAAAATTTAAAGAGCAAGACTTGCAGGCTGTTCGCCGAGAGATTCTTCAATGAGAGAAGATGTGCGGGAATCATCTAATGGTTCTGCGGTATCGGCGAGTTTGCGAAAAGTATTGCAATAAATTGTTTTGCCGTTTTCGTTTTCGGCGTGGCGAGAAATGCTTGCAAGAAAACTGCGACCTTTGCGATTTTTCAAGCGCACAATAAAATGCGCTGCTTTGGCGGAAGCCTTTTGTAAAAAGGTAATCCAGTCTTGATCGTAGCGGAAAATATCGCGGATATAATGCCACTCGATTTCGTGTTCTTGGTAGCCGAAAAGACTGCAAAATTTTTTGTTCGCCGATAGAAGGCGACCGTGAGTATTGATTTCGCAGAATGCGGATTCTTTGATTTTCATTCGGACCTCCTATTCGTTGTAACGGTAAATGGCATCGATGTCTTCGATGGATGTGGTGTAAATTTTTACATCGTCGATGAACAAATCGAGATTTTCTTTTCCCAAATAAATGGGAATATTTTTTCCAGAAAGTTGGTGAAATTTTGTTTCTGCAGAAGCTTCACGTATTCCGTCAACATAAAGAATTGTCGAATCGCCATTCCATGTAGCCGCTAAATAATTCCAACGATTTAGAGAAATTTCATTTTTGGAAATGGCTGCGTTTTCGCAGAGAAGAGAATCGCCGTTTCCTTCTGCAAGGAAAAATCCAAAGGCCGAGCCTTGAACGCCGCAAGTATCTTGAACGACAGCGATGCTGAAAATGGTGGAATCGCCGAAGCTGAGTTTTCCCAAAATATTTTTAATCTTCGCCGACTCAGCGGGAATATTTTGAATGTCGACCCACATTTCTATCGTGAAATTTTTTGCGCTGTCAAGGATGCCTTTATCGTTTTCGATGACGGCAAAGTCGGAGGCATTTTGCAAATGCAAAGATTTTCCGCGCTGTCTTCCGAGTTCAAGTTTTGCGTTTCCGTAAAGAGCTGCGTTTCCCGAAATGCTTCGGCTATCGTGAACGACGCCAGCATTTGCTTCGTCAAAAGTCCAATAGCCAGCGATTTTGTATTCCGGCGAAAGCGGTAAAATCCAACGGAAAGAAGCGGGAGATTGAATCGCTTCGGAATCTAAATGATTTGCCGTCGCATCAAAAGTTTGCCCGAGAATCCAACTTTTATCGGGCGAAGAAACGGATACAGAAATTTCTCCTTCGGGAATTTGATTTAGAACAAAGTAACCATTTTCATCCGTCGTCGTTTTCCACGGAGAACCGGGAATTTGAACAGCAACTTGCGATGCAGAAATTGCTGAGCGCAAATAAACATTGCCCGAAATCGAAGTCGCCGAAACGAAATCACCATTGCGCTGAACGCTTTTTCCGTTGAGTGAAACGGTATCGTAATAAGCAAAATGATTTGCGTTTGCGCTTAGACCGTAAAGTCCGCGGGCATTTGCTGTGAGCGAAAATTTTCCTTCGGCATCTGTCGTATCGACGAAAATCGCAGCTTCATTTTCAATCGATTGCAGTTGCATCGCAATGCGTGCTGCGACATTTCCATCGGGGAATTTTAAAATTCCTGCGACAGTATTTGTTTCTTCGGAAACGCCGCCGGCGACTTCGGTGGAACACGCAGAAAAATAAAATGCAGTTCCCAAAAATGCGGTCAAAAGAAGCGTTGCTTTTTTCTGCAAAAATTTCATGCAGCGCCTCCTTCTACATTATCGTTGAGTTTTTGCGTCAACGGAAAAAATTGCACATTCAATCGATAAACGCGATCGGTTTCGTTTGTTTCTGCGGCGATGTTTGCGATGCGGCGACGAAATTCAGCAATTTCAGCGCGAATGCGATCGAAAGATTTTTCGGGAATTCCAAAAGTGAGACCAGAAATATCGCGCTCAGCAACGGGGACTTTTTCCAAGGATTGCACAGCGAGTTCGCCCATTTGACGATGCATATCGCGAATAGCGAGCGAAGGCATTTCCAAATTTCCGGTAGAAAGGCGGCGGTCGGTTTGTGTAAAGTGTCCGTTTTCTTCGCGGAGAAATCCGGCATCGGTTAAAACGCGAATCGCTTTGCGGATTTCTTTTGTCGAAGATTCAAAAGTTAATTTATTTGCAATTTGAGAAATTTTATTTTCTTGAATTTGCGGAAGCGCTTCGCGCAAAACGGGAGAAAGCCACGATTCATAATAATCGTATTGTTCTTCGCCGACGATTTTGACTTGATTTGCTTTTGCGATTTCACGCAGATTTTTGAATAATTCTTTTTTCTTCGCCGCATTTTTTTCTTGATTCATTTGAACCAAAAAACGAAAATAGAGCAAATCACTTCCGGTAAGTCCGATGGCATTTGCGACGCGCTCTGCGCCCGCTTCCGAAAGGTTTGCTTTTCCTTCGATGACGAGTTTTAAAAAAACGGGAGAACTGTAGCCGGCGAGCTTTGAAAATTCACGATACGAGAATCCCGAAGGCTTACGTTCTGCGTAGAACGCCTTCAAAAATTCGCGGAAATCGTTGAATTGCATCACGGGCTGCATAAGAATAATATAGATAAATTTATCATGAAAAGCAAATTTTTTAAGATACAAAATTGGCTAAATTTTGCTAAAAATGGATGAAATTTGAAAATTTGTCTAAAATATGAAAATTCTATAATACAAAATGAGACGAAAAAGCGCCCGCAAAGCGGGCGCTGCGGAAACTTTTCCCGAAAGAATTTACTTCACCAAAATTCCCATTTGAGAATTGCCGACTTTCAAAATGTACTTGCCGGAATTTTGCAAATTCACATTGAAATTTTCATTTGCAATTCCCGATTTCACAACTTGTCCAAGCATATTTGTAATGCTAAAGCGTGAACCATTTTGAATGCCGTGAACGCTTAAATTTTTTCCTTGGATCGACACTTGTAAATGATGAATCGAATTTACTTTTTGAAGTTTTGTATAACCCGAAATATCTTCGATGCATTTTAAATTTTCAATCCAAAGAGAAGTATCAAACATATCATTTGTTACAACAAATCGGAAAGCCGTTGCTGCATCGATAACAGAATTTGTTGGGATTCCTTTTTGCCAGCCGTTGCTCATCATCCAACCTAAATCGATGTGAACCGTTTCCCATTCGGGTGCGTATGGCATTTCTACAAACGGATAATCCCAAACGCCTTCGCCAAAATATTCAACGCTTGCGTTCCAATCGTAGTACAAAGTAAATTGATGATTTGCTCCTTTATATTGATAACTCACCATTTTGCATTTTGATAAATCAACGCCTTCGCCAAAGGTATATTCGGCGCGAATGTAAGGCGCATAATCAAATCCCGTTCCGACGGTATCCAATTTCATGTTATCCATTTTAACAGTTGTTTCGGTTGAATTATTGGTGAATGTGGAATTTCCTTTGTCGCCTTGTTCATCGCCGTAATCATCGATGTCGCTTGTGGTACTCCACTTGCCAGCGATTTCTGAAGATGTTCCGTAAGTGACTAAATTAGGCAATTTATCTGTAATCGAATTTTCCCAAATTAAATTTTTTGTATAAGTGCGTTTCGCCGGTAAAATATTTGCTTTGATATAATTATCGATGGCGTTATCTTCTAAGAAAGGTTTTTCGACATCCCATTTTGCACAGGATAATTTCTTTTCATTTGTCCAAGCTAAAAATTTTTCAAGTCTTTCTTTGTGAGTTTCATTTTCAAAAATTTTATCGATGCCGCCCCATTCTGTGACAAAAACCGAAAGCCCTGCAGCGAGCGCTTTATTGGAACTTTCAATGTGATCGGGCATATTGTGCAAATCGGCGTAAAAGTGATAAGTGTAAGCGACGTTTTTATCGTCAATGGGATTTGCGACTGCGTCGCCTGCTTGCGATGACCACATCGGAGTTCCTACGACAATTAAGTTGTCGGAATATTTTCGAATCTCAGGAATTACGGTGTCGGCGTAAGCTTTCAAATCTGCCCAAGATTCGCTCACCGGTTCATTATAAATTTCAAAAATCACATGTGGATATTTTCCGTAGCGTTCCGCCATTTTTCCAAAAAATTTTGCAGCATCGTTTGCGGTAAAGCATGTTTTGTTATCGTTAAATTCATATTTGGGTTTTTCGCCTTGATGAATGCAATTGTATAAGCCGCCTTCGGAATGCCAATCGATTAAAACATAGACATCGTTTGCAATTGCCGCTTGAACAACGCTATCCATTTGCGATTCAAAATACGCAGGGCGAGTCATATAGCCGCCATGTCCCCAAGGCGGCACAACTCCCATTGCAGAACGCACGAGTTCAACATTCCAAGAAGCTACTAAAGTATCGATAAAAGTTTTTCCGTAAAATGCAGAACCATACGGCCAATACATACTCCATGTTAAACTCATGCCGCGCACTTGAACTTCGGAGCCGTCCACAATTCCTTTGACGGAACCGTAAATGCGCCCTTCGCCCGCAGCATTTTTTCCCGCTTGCAAAGCGCCGTATTCGCTTACAGGACCTACGCGTTTTGGCGTAATCGTTGCAAATGCAGAACTTGCAAATGCAATCGCGCAAATACACGCTAAAGCTAAATTGAATTTTTTCATGATCTTTCCTTTTTGAAGTGTAAATTCTGAGCTAATCAAAATCGCATGCCTAAAGCCGGCCACATACTCGGAGAAATTCCGTCAAAGCGAATATTATCCAAATAAATTTCCGCATTGCTTCGCACCATAAAATTGATAGAATTCACCGCAAGAAGTTCGCAATCAAAATCGTCTGCGGTAAATGTAAAGTGCTGCCATGCAGATTTTAAAACGGCTGGACTCGTTTCGTGAAATTCGCGTTTCCCATCGACGCCTCTTTTCGTAATTTGCAAATAAAGTTCGCCTTCGCCTTTGGCGTCAAATGAAATCGCCGTCGCATTTCGCAAATCATAAAATGCAAACATTTCATTTTCATCGAAGTCATCGCCAATGCTAAATCCTGCAACGCCGTAATGTCCGACGGTTTCTTCGTCAATCGTAAATTTCAAATGAAGACTGCTTCCTGTTTTTGCAGAATCGCCAGTCACTAAAAGATTTTTACTGGTGATGCCTTCGCTTACGCGGCTTCCGCCACCTTGCAAAGAATCGGTGCAAATAAACCACCAACCTTGTCCGAAACTTTTTCCTAAAAGAGTTTGCTTTGTTTTCCAGTTTTCAAAATCTTCGACGACGGTAAAAATTTTTTCGGCGACATCGATGTGATTTGTCTTTGCGTCTTCGCTTAAATCCGTTTGCATTTGATACGAAAATTTTCCAAAATAGCCTTCGACAAAAGCGTAATGAACTCCCGAGGGAAGCGATTCAAATTCAAAATTTCCGTTTGTATCAGTCGTAGTTAATTTATCTAAAATTTGAATCTTTACATTGGGCAAAGGCCTTCCGTTATTTAAAATTTTTCCTTTTAACGGAACACTTTTTTCAAGCGATAAATTTTGCGAAGGCGCGCGATTAAAATCTACCCAACGCATCGCCGACAAAGAATCGCCCGAATACGTTTCGATGAGTTGAATCGAAGAATTATCGTTTTCCGAAATTGTCGAAGTAAATTTCAAGGAGCCCGCTTCATCAAATTGATTTTCGTAAGCGACTTTCATCGAATCTTCATTTAAAATCCACACGCGTGCAGAGGCATGAGTAAATGGATTTCCCGCTGCATTCGTTGCGGTGATAATTCCCGCCAATTCGGTTTCGCCAGCGTTTGAACCGGTTCCGTTTGCAACCGAAGAATCGGAACAGCTACAAAAAAATGCTGGGATTAAAATCAAAAAAGAAAAATATCTCATTATTTTTTCTCCTTGATTTGGGCGCGATTTACCAGCTGAAATCCGACATAACAAACACGATCTGGATTTTTTTCTTCACGCGAAATCGCTAAAATTTTTTCACGCAATTTTGCAATTTCTTCGCGGACTTTTTCAAAACTTTCTCGAGAAAGTGAACACGTTACACTTGTGATGCTGCGATCATCGCTTGTGAATGCATCGTAAACTTGGGCGTTTACTTCTAAATTTTTCAAGTGGTATTTGCGTAAAATTGTCGAACGCACGCGCGGAGGCGTTGAAATGATCGGCTGCGAAACTTTGTAAGTTCCATTTTTTTGTAGTGTGACAAATCCTGCTTGGATTAAATATTGAATGCCGCTTTGAATTTGTGGCGCACGCAAAGCGGGAGTAAACATCGCTCCGATTTTTGCAGCCGAAATTTTTGCAGGCAAGAGCGGTAATAAATCGCGCAAAACAGGATAATACCATTTCGAAAAAAATTGAAGCTTGGAATCTTGTAATGCAAATTCTTGATTTTGTGCACGCGCCGCTAAAAGTTTTTTCATATAAATTTCGCGTTCATCGATATTTTTTTCATTTCCAAATCGCACTAAATCCAAAAAATAATCCGATTCTTCGGCGGTTAATTTCCAAGACTTTGTGAGTTTTTTCGCATTTTCTAAAGAAAGTGGGCGCGCGTTATCTAAAATGCGACTAAAAAATGCAGAGCCAGAAACTTGCGAAAATTCTTGAATCGCTCGGGTTGAAAATCCTTTAGCCTGGAAATTTTCCAAAACAGTGCGGAGATATTCGCGGTAATCGAAATACATAAATACACTAATTTTGGAAACATTATTCATAGCGTTAAATATAATTAAATAGGTAAATAATATATGTAAATTTTGTAGTTACAAATCAAAAATACATAAAAATTGGAAACATTAAATTTCGCATTTTTGGCGAAAATTTCACAATAAACGCCAAATTCGGTGTTGTCGCTAGACTACGAGAAATTTTTCTTTTTCGTAAAATGGGAACTTTCCTCTCTAAATTTGAATGCAGCAAAAGGAGTTTTGTGATGAGATGGATGAGAATTTTTTCTGCTGGAATTTCGGCGATGCTTTTGAACGCGCCGAATTCTCCAATTTGGGCGGCGTCGGCAATTCATATTCGCGGCGTGGTGACGGAAACATCTTCTGCGACAGTGATAGAAAACGCACAAGTTTCGCTAAAAAATTTTGCACTTGAAACGCAGACTAATTCTGCGGGCGAATATGCTTTGGATTCTATTTTGACTGTGGATTCTTCAAAAACGGATACGATGACAGAATCGATTTTTCACCGGATGCAGTCTAGAAATGAATCGAATTTTTCGTCTACATCGATGCATTTTGCAGACGGTGCTGTGCAAATTGCAGTGCCGAGTTCGCGCGGATTTTATGAATGTCGATTTGATATTGCGGGGCGTTCTTTGGGAATGCGGACTGTGCCGCAAAAGCTGAAAATGTCTGCAAAGAAAAGCGCAAAGGTGGCGTCGCTTTCTGAAGAAAATTTCTGCGATACTCTCGTTGTAGAAAAAGAAGGATTCTTCTCAAAACGAATTGTGCTTACCAATTCCGATACGGTTTTAAATATCGCTCTTGATTCAATTCCGCAAGCAAAATTTTTAAAACAAGGCGCGGGAAGTTCGAGTCAAACGATTTCACAAAATGCAGAGATTGTGCCGTTTTCATTTAAAGTTGAAAACGCTGATAGTGTCATCATCGAAAATATTCCGAAAGGAATTTCGGCAGTGTTTGATTCCAAAAATAAAACGGTTAATTTCTCGGGAAAAGTCACCGACAAAGAAGGAACTTATTCGTATAAATTAACTGCAATCGGTGAATATTCCAAAGCAACGCGCGAAGGAAAATTCATCGTTACAAAAGAAGAAAAACCGGTTGTAAAAATTGACAGCGCAAGGGCGTGTATTCCCGATGGCTATGCAATGGTCGATGGCGTTACCACGGGTGGCGCGGGCGGCGACACGGTTGAAGTTTCGACCTACAAAGATTTTAAAGATGCTGTTCAAGCAAAAGAAGCGAAAGTCGTTGTGGTCAAAGGCTTAATCAAAACAACGGATGGCGATGGCTACGGACTTGGAATTGCATCGAACAAAACGATTATGGGAAAAGATAGCGCCGCGACAATTTACGGCGGGCTCGCGATTAAAAATGCATCGAACATTATCATTTACAATTTAAACATCAACGGAACCTATCCAAATCCTGGTCCAAGCGATGGCATTGCGGTTGCCAATTCTCATCATATTTTTATTAGCCATTTAAACATTTGGAACGCTGAAGACGGCAATTTAGATATTACGAATAGATCGAGTTATGTGACGGTTTCGTATGTGAAATTTTGGTACACGGATAAAAATCATCCGCATCGTTTGAATGCTTTAATCGGAAGCGGCGCCGCAGATCATCCCGAAGATTTTGGACATTTGAAAGTTACTTATCATCATAATTGGTTTAGCACTTTGGTGAACGAACGCATGCCGCGCGTGATGTACGGAAACGCTCACATTTACAATAATTATTACAATGCTCCGGGCAATTTATATTGCATTGGCGTGGGTTCTTACGGTTCTGCGCTCATTGAAAATAATTACTTTAAAAATGTTCAAAATCCAATTCAATTTATGTACAACATTTACGCGTTTATTTTGCAGCGCAATAATCAATTTGAAAATACGACGGGCACGCAAGACGGAACGGCGACCGGAAAAATTTACGGTGAAAGATACATTACCACAGACCCTTACACGCTAAAAGAAGATCCCGTAAAACTCACTTCGGTGCCTTACAAATACAAATTAGACGATGTAAAAAATGTGGAAAATTTTGTGATGAAAAACGCTGGACCGCATAAGTTGTAAAAGGATTCCCCCGATGCGGGGAATTTTTTTTTGAATAAATTCTTGAACTTTTATAAACTTAAAATCGTTTGAAAGCCTTGTAAATAAAGGGCTTAAACGATTTTAGAAAATTCATTTGAGTTTGTATTCTTCAAAAGCTTTAGGGTTTGCATAAAGATTAGGACCTTCCCAATCAAACAAAGGAGCACCCCATTCGCCGCTTAAAGTAGGCTCCCAAAAAAATGCTCCAATAAAACCTTTGATACTTTTGACAAGTTCATGTGTCAAGTTTCTTGTGCCATCAAAATTGTAATGCCCTTTGGAATCGCCACCATTATATTCTGCTACAATAAATTCTAAATTCGGATATTTTTGAGTTAAACTTTTAAATAAATCCATCCATTGATTTGGAGTCCCGTCGCCATAAGCTGTGTAGGCAGAAAATCCCATGACATCGGCATTTACTTTTTGAATTTCAAAAATTTCTTTCATCCACCAATTAACCGTATTTTTATTCTTGATACTTTCAATATGTAAAACGGTTTTAGTTTTTTGAGAAACATCTTTAACCGCTTTTATTCCGGCTTTAAAATATTTGGCTGCATTTGATTTTCCCATATTAGTAGACATATCACCACTGATTATGTCAGGTGCTTTTTGAAGATTTTCGCCCCAACAATTTGTTTCAGAAGTTGGCAAATGAATTAAAATTCCTGGAGTCGTTTCGTTGCCGATTTGCACCATATCAGGCATTGTATTTTGAGCTTTTAAAGCGCTCAATAAATCATAAGTGTAATGATAAATAGAATCTTTTAATTCCTCTGAATTTTTCACATGACGCCAACGAGTCGGAATAATTTGTTTTGCAGGATCCGCCCAATTATCGCTATAATGAAGGTCGAGTAAAAAAGCCATTTTAGCTTCTTTAATTTTTTTTGCAAATTTTAAAATATGATTTTTATCGCCGTAAGATTCTGCACTATGGTCGCAGCCTTCGTAAGCATAGCCATATTTTTCACTGGGTGATACAAAAGTTCGAATTCGAATCGCATTAAATCCATAGCTTTTCAACAAAGTAAAAATATCGGTTTCTCTTTTTTGTGTATCATAAAATTTGGCATTAAATCGTTCGTATTCTTGAACTGTCGAAATATCGGCTCCATGATAAAAACTAAAATCAAGTGGAGGTTCTCCTTTTGAAGATTTTGGAATTTCATGCTTTGAAGAAGAGGAATATTTTAAAAGTTCACTGGATGAAGACGAAATTTGTTTTACGCTAGACGAACTTTGCAAAATGATATTGCTAGAAGAAAAAGTCAAATCACTGGAAGAAATATTTTCATATTCCGACGAACTTGAATAATTTATACTGGATGAAATTTTAGATAATGAATCTTGAATTTCTGTAGAATTCATTTCACTCGATGAGCTCATTTCATACAAACTAGAAGATAATTTTAGTTCATTGGAAGGAGTCGGATTTGTACTTGAATCACTATCGCATGCGATTAAATAAATTCCCATGCAAATGCAAAAAAACAAGCAAAATAATTCTGAAATTTTTTTTGAATTCATAGGCTAAATTTATACAAACTTTCTATTAAAAGCAAAAAAAGAGAACTCGCCCAAGCAAGTCCTTTTTTGAAAGGCAGATTTTACGATGCGTGCGCAGGAAATGGAATAAGCTTGACGAAAAATGCTGGATTATAGAAGTTGTGAAAAGGTGCTCTTTTTGATTTTTCTTAGAACGTGCCGCTTGAGCGGTGTTTTAGCGTTGTCCCTAGACAATGCTTATTTTAAAAATGATTTCAAAGAAGAATCCATGGAAATAAATTTAGAGCAATCCTAAAAGGAGTGCTTGTGATGAAGGGATTGTTTTTTGCTTCGATTTTTGCGCTATCGCTTGTGGGTTTCGCAAGTGCGGCGCGTCAAATGGAGCGCCTCGACAGAGGCCTTGTTGCTGTCAAAGTAAATAGTGGAGTGTTTTTAAGTTGGCGCTTGTTTGGAACGGATGCCGCATCGACTTCGTTTAATTTATACCGCGACGGAAAATTGGTGAATAATTCGCCGATTACGGGTGCGACAAATTTTACCGATAATCAAGGCAGCGCAAATTCCAAATACGAAGTTCGCGCAATCATCAATGGAAAAGAACGCAGCGCCGATAAAAGCGTAAGCGTCTGAGGCTCTCAAAAACTCACCATCAATTTAGATAGACCTGCAGGCGGTTCCAATAAAAGTGGAAATTACACTTACTCGCCAAATGATATTGCAGTGGGCGATTTAGATGGCGACGGAGAATATGAACTCGTTTTAAAATGGGATCCGTCAAATTCAAAAGATAATTCGCAAAAAGGTTACACCGGAAATGTTTTTGTTGATGCATACAAATTAAGCGGTAAAAAATTATGGCGAATTGATTTAGGCGTAAACATTCGCGCGGGCGCTCATTACACACAAATTTTAGTCGGCGATTATGATTTAGATGGATTTGCTGAAGTGGCGATGAAAACGGCGCCGGGCACAAAAGATGGGAGCGGAAATTATTTGTCAACGGGTCCTGCAAAAAATACAGACCACACAAAAGATTTTCGAAATTCAAACGGTTATATTTTATCGGGCGATGAATTCTTAACCATTTTTAATGGTCAAACCGGAAAAGAAATTGCAACGGTTAATTATAATCCAGGACGCGGTACCGTAAAAAGTTGGGGCGATTCTTACGGAAATCGCGTCGATCGTTTTTTAGCAACAAACGCTTATTTAGACGGCAAAAAACCGAGTATGATTTTTCAGCGCGGATATTACACGCGGATGGCAATTACCGCTTACGATTTCGACGGAAAAAATTTAACGCAACGTTGGTATTATAACGCAGCCACTTCGGGCAAAGAATGTTACGGACAAGGTAACCACAATATTTCTGCAGGCGATGTCGATAACGATGGATTTGACGAAATTATCGAAGGCGCTTGCGCAGTGGATCACGATGGAAAATTTATGTATCGCACAGGTTTAGGGCACGGCGATGCGATGCACTTAGGCGATTTAGATCCGGATGTGCCCGGGCTTGAAGTTTGGGAAGTTCACGAAGAAAAACCTTACGGCTACGAAATTCACAGTGCAGCAACCGGGAAAATTTTATGGCGCGAAACAAGCAGCGGCGATAACGGCAGAGGTGTTGCCGCCGATGTGGATTCCACTTCGCGCGGATACGAAATGTGGTCGGGCGCAAACTGGAACACTTATAGCCCGAAAGGAGTGCAACTTGCGACAAGTCGCCCCGCATATAATTTCCGCATTTATTGGGACGGCGATTTACTCGATGAACTTTTAGATAACGTAACGATTAGCAAATGGAATAGTTCAAAGAAAAAATCAGAAAACATCTTTAATTTAGAAGGTGCTTCTTGCAATTCTACCAAAGCAACGCCGAATTTAAGCGGAGATATTTTAGGCGATTGGCGCGAAGAAGTCATCACGCACGATGATTCGCATTTGTTCTTGTATACGACCGTCATTCCAACGGAACATCGCATGTATACTTTAATGCACGACCCGATTTATCGACTTGGAATGTCTTGGCAAAATACCGCTTACAATCAGCCGCCGCATTTAGGATTCTGGCTTGGCTCGGGAAAATTTCCAACGCCTGATATTGAAATTTCTGGCGAAGTCCGTGAACCATCTTTAGTGAAAAATGGCGCAGGTTCTTCGCGTCAGACAATTCAACTCGGCGAATCGATTGTGGACTTTGCATACGCATTTGCCAATTGTTCAAGCGTCAAAGCCGAAGGATTCCCCGAAGGCATTACCACCAAAATTGAAAATGGATTGATTAAAATTTCGGGAACTCCGAAAAAAGCGGGCACATTTGCGTTCACCGTGACAACGGTTGGCGGCGAAGGCGATGCGGCAACAAAATCGGGCGCGATTACCGTTGTAGATAATTCGAAAAAAGACACTGTCGTAACGCCTCAAGATACAACAAAAAAAGATACGACAATTATCCCGCCGCAAGATACAGCAAAAGTGGATACCGTAAAAAATGATTCCACCCAAAAAGACAACACCGGAATTTTAAACGCAAAACAATTTGAAAATATTTCGCTTCAAGTTTCAAATCTCGGCATCTCGTATCAAATTTCAGGAAATGCAATCCTCGCGGTTTTTGATTTGCACGGCAACGCTGTCTTGAAAAAGAATATTTCGGGCGCGGGAATTGTTTTTGAAGAATGGCAAAAATTGCCTGCGGGCAGATATGTTGCGACTTTGAAACTGAATGGAAAAATGATTTCGCACATTGCGTTAAAGCGTTAAACCAATCCAACAACCACACCAAAAAAAACTCCTTCGGAATTTTCCGGAGGAGTTTTTGCTTAAAAATTTTCGTTGATTTTTTCTTGAACCGTTTCGTTAATTTTCTCGTTGATTTTTTCGTTTACTTTTTCTTGAACGGATTCGGTAACCGATTTTTTGACGTCTTGAATTTTTTCGGAAGCGCCGGTTTTATTCAAAGCGTAAACGTAAATGGTGTAAGCTTTGGATTGATTGCGCTCTGTTTGTAATTTTCCGCTGAGCGGTAACAAATGCAAAGTCGAAAGTAAAATAAGACAAGGAATGAGTCCTTTAATCAGTCCGAAAAATCCGCCGCCGAGAGAATTTAAAAGCGAGAAATGACGCTTGATAAATTTGTTGATGAAGTGCCCGAAAATGCGAAGAGAAATAAATGGCAAAAGAAATCCGAGAACGCGTGTGAGAATGACGACAGTCGTTTCGGAAAAATTAAAATTGTTTATAAGGAATGGCGTCAAAATTTCGGGCGCGTAAAATGCTCCTAATCCACCGCCGATCCAAGCGATTAAATGAATAATGGTTTTGGCTAAACCAAAAAATGCGCCGAGTCCGATGAGAATCAGAAGAAGCGATCCGCAGAAAATATCAATCCAGTTGAGATCCATATTAGCGACAAATTAACGCGGTGATAAAGGACGCGAGAAGTGCGCCGGCGGCAGCGCCGATGCCGATACCGATTTTAAAAATCTGCATCCGAGAATTTTTTGGCAAACTCGGAAGCGGTTCATTGCGCATCGTGGCCGTTAACCATTTGCGCATCGGAATATCTAATTGACGCGGATAACCGTCCATAATTTTTGCGAGTGAATCCGCAGCTTCTTTCGTCGAACGAAAACGATCTTGCGGCTTTTTCTCCAAGCATTTTAAAATCCAAAGACGCAATTTATACGGCACTTCGGGCGGGAAATTTTTCAGCTTTAAGTTTAAATTCAAAATATATTGCGAGGTGAGTTCCATCGATTCGCCGCGGAACGGATTTGTTCCCATCACCATTTCACAAGCGATAATTCCCAAACTAAAAATATCCGAAGCGTATGTTACCGTAAAACCGCGGACTTGTTCGGGGCTCATATAAGCAGCCGTTCCGAGAACGCTTCCGGGCAGAGTCATATCTTGTCCCGGATTCGCATCGCGCGCAATGCCAAAATCGAGAAGTCGTACGCGTCCATTTTTTTCAACCATCATATTAGACGGCTTCAAATCGCGATGAATAATTTGGTTTGCGTGAACGCAGATAAGAGTCTGCAAAATTTCGTGAATCATGTAAAGAGTCACCCAAATCGGCGGCTTACTTTGCACATCTAAAATTTGGCGAAAAGTCACACCGTCCACATATTCCATCGCTAACGCTAATTTTCCGGTACGCTCTTGCCAAAGTGCGTAGGGATGCACGATATTGGGATGATGGAGAGCAGCGAGCAAAACACATTCGCGTTTAAAACGAGCGATTAAATCTTCGTAGCCGCGTAGACTTGGCAGCATTTGTTTGACGACCACGCGCCGACATAACGACGGATCGTCGCAAAGCCAAATATCGCCCATAGCGCCTTGGCCGATTTTTTTTACCGGAGTGTAACCGCCGATTTTCGCAGGCTTTGCACGCTTGCGGGATGTTGTCCCATCCTTGGTTCCACTTTGCGTTTTATTGTCGTCCGGAATTGCTACCATAACGAGCCCAAATATAGAAAAAGCAAAATTGTCTTCTCAAAAAATGAATGCAGAAAAACGAAAAATAGCGCACGAAATTTTCGCAAAAATTTGAATGTAAAACATTTTTTCCATAAAGAAAATTTTGAAGAAGATTATATAAATTTATGTCTGCGTGTGTGGTTTAAAAAAGGAGATCTCGGTGAAATCCCGTTTAAAATTATTGTCTATTTTGTGTTCTCTTTTCGCTTACACTGCATGCTCGGATGATTCTTCGACGAGTCCGGATGTCGGCCCCGAAATTTCATCGGGCGCAGAAATTTCTTCGTCTTCGGGAATTCCCGAAATCAATTCTTCGGGAAATGTGATTACATCTTCTGCAGGATTTGCCGAATCATCTTCTTCGTTATGGACTCATCAAGCGGGATTTTCTCCGTGTCAATTTAATTTTGGTGCGGGCTGGCAAGCGGCGCACGAAGATTCGGCATTTTATGCGGGGCTTGATTATATCTCGGTTTGGCTCGGCGATAACGATTTCTTTAATGGATTTGAAACGCGAATGTTTGATATGACGCGGCAAATTCATGCGACGCCGATGATTTATGCTTATGTCATTGCAGAATTTGGAAAAGATCACGAACTCGATGATTGTGATATAAAAAATCATCAAAATCTTTGCACCGACGGTGCCGATTTAATTCGCAATTATTTTCAAGATTCCATTCTTTATCGTTATCAGCAATACGCAGCCGGTTTCCGCGAACAAATTGAATTTCAATATTCCGAGCAAAATCCAGATACCGTTCAATTTATTTGGCTCATTGAACCGGATTTTTATCAATACTCCGAAAGCGGTTCCAATCAAAAATTTGCACACGATAGCACTGCGCAAAAAAACGGTGGCATTCCAGATTCGCTGATGGGCGTTTACTTTAACCAAATCGTCGATACGATTAAAGCCTATTTGCCGGGATCAAAAATTGCCATTGACATTTCACCGTGGATTGCCGACATTTCTTCGGAACCCGATAAAATGGAAAAATGGTATGCGAATTTTGATCTTTCTCGTGTCGATTACGCAAGCACATCGGGCGGAAGAACAGGAGCGTCAACGCCGACGATTCGCTCGGGAAATAAAGCGACATGGGCGGGTGTTTATCAGTTGTTAAAGAAACCGATTTTAGCCGACGCCGGATACGATGCTGGTGGCTACGGCACCGGTTACAATAAGGCATGGGGAAAAGTGGAAAATATCAACGCTCGCATTGCAGACGGAGTTTTGGGCGTTACACAAATGGATCCCGATTCGCTATATCACGTTAACGTAGCCATTGCCCGAAGCCAACTAAACGCAATCCCGAATTGCCAAGAATAAAATGAAAGCGAATGCTGCGCGCCTTCGGCGCGCATTCGTAAAACAGAATCAAGAATTGGCGCAGTTACTCTAGCATCCCATTTTCGGGCTTTAAGTTAATATCCACTCTCACCGTAAAAGAATCTCTTCCGACGACGGTATTCATCCCAAAGGAATCAAATAAATATGAGACTTGGATAAACTATCTAAGCCTACGATAGTGGGTGTTGTTGCAGTGTCTGCATTTACTCTAAATTCAGAATCGTTTAGAGTTGCTATAAAATAAGCCTGTTTCGAAGGAAATGTGATTTGAATGGAATCGCCAATTTGTTTGTAAAATGTTTTATAAGGAGTTAAATCAATATCAAATTTTTTTACGACAGAATTTGCATCTTTTAATTCAAAATGGACAAAATTATTCGAGTCTAGAGGTAGAGTTATTTTACTATCGTAATTGACGGTTAGATGATTGCTCTCATAGATGTATCGAGGTTGAGAATAACATATATCATTGTATTTTTTACTTCTAAGAGTTTCATATCCAAATAACGTCAAAAATGATTTTGTTGTATCATTTTTTTGAATTTCTAAACCTTCTTTAAATTGAAGTGAGATGAAATTTTTATTATTTAGTTGACCCTTAAAAAGGCCACTTTGCGAGCGCAGGATAAGGAGGTTCGCCGTTTTTATTCACCCCTTCCCGGCAAAGGAAGCAACAGTATAGCCATTCCAACAGAACAAAAAAGCGCCTCATGGCCCTCTTGAAGTTGAACGCCGCTGCTGCAAGCTTTGCATTGAGCATGTCGCCAAAGATTCCCTTGTAGAAATTTCTGCCCATACGGTGATCGCTTTTCAGATGGCCGTTGATAGGCTCGATGCCAGCCCTCTTGCAAAAAAGCTTGTGAGCCTTTTTCTTCTGGTAGTAAGTCGCGTTTTTCTTCGGAACGTCCGGTATCACGATCTTTGTCGTTCCGGATTCCTTTTGTCCGCGGTAGCCTCGGTCGCATGCGGCCTGGCTCGGCCTGAATCCAAGCATTTGTTCAACATGGTCAAGCGTATCGTCTATCGTATGTCCGTCATACTCGTCCCGGAACGAGACCGCGCCGACAATGATGCCGCTGTAGCTCCGGGCGATTGACACCTTGTTGCCGAACTCGTATTTCTTGTGTTCCTTGCCCTTGCCGATGCATTTTACTTCGGGTTCGTGAAGCGAATAGACCTTGTCCTT